>JAUPLE010000249.1 GCA_030837085.1 Acidobacteriota bacterium
AAGGATGCGGTTTAATTCCGTGAAGAGCTTCCCGAAAGAGAGATGGTCGGTGAGATGAAAATTCTCCAGGAATTGAGTAACGGTATCGTACTTATCGCAGCCGACTTCTTTTAATCGGTTGTTCAGTTGTTCATAGAGTTCTTCTTCAATTTTTGCATAAAATTCGCTTTTCTTCAATTCTTCATATTGCTGAAAACTTAAAACAATACCGATATAGGTCCGGTCCTGGTGTAAGCGATCGCACAGTCTTTTAAAAAAGGTGGTTTTGCCACTTTGGCGGGGGGCGAAGATAGAAAAATAGCGGCCCCTATCGATCATGGTTTGAATGTCTTGATTATCTGTGTTTACTACATTCTCTAACGGGATATAATAAGACATCTCAGGGTAAACCACCCCTGATTTTTCAAAAAATCGTACCGGTTTTCTATAGGTTTTGGAATCTTGATCGTTTTGTTTTTCGTTCATGGTTTCATTTTATGGCACAGACCGGGATTTGTCAAGCGCTAATCAAAATTTGCCCGTCCCCTTTTGCTCACTGCGTGGGGTTTTCGTTTGTAGGACTGAGCCTTCAAAAATGCGTTCCGGTTTTTTATAGATCATAATTGCTATCATTGGAGTCAAATAATAATGCAGTGCGAAGAATATGTCAAGCACCGGTTCAATTAAAACTCCCCAAAGAGGTTAAGCGACTCACAAGTCTTTGTACACGGAGGCGATACAGCCAGGAATTAGTAACAAGGAGCAGTTTTATTCTCAATTTAATATTATCGCCGGATACATCATACTTCTCAATTGTGACGCTCTTTATTATATCTTTGAATTCATCAAGCAACTGCAGCATTGTCTCTTAGCCTGTGATATTCTTTTTCCCAGTATTCGAGGGATTTTATTGCAAATTCCCAATCTTCAAGGTTCTCTTCCAATTGAAAATCTTCCTTGCCCTTGACAGAATGCGCCTCGTGCTCAACTGCATAAAAATCTTGTTTGTATTTATTTTCGAAAAAATCTCTCTCTCCTTTGTATTGATCGATTTTCGCAAGTATAAATAAGAGAACCGCCTCCATGGGCATTCCTTTCATATCGTTACGGTTCATTTTAACCTCCATATTCACAGTTCAATAATACGTCCATAACGTCCAAATGTCAACCAAAAAAATTTGGTTCCTTCTCATATCAAGTGGGTAAGTCCATTTGTATTTACGCCAGCCTGCCGTGGAATAGGAAATTTAGCCGCTCATGGCAGTTCCTCATGAGGGGCCGAAGGGGAAATTAAAAAGGGGACAGGTAGGAAGCGCCCTCAAAGCCACCTGGATGGAGTATGTTTCTCATGCTTTTAGCCAGGTAAACGGGAAAAATGCCAAAAATATCGTGCTGCATCTCTGCAAAAATAGAGACCGGGAAGTGACCCGGACAGAGTTGTTGGAAAAATTACATTTAGTCATGGACGATGCCGAACTGGAAAAAAAGCTCAAAGCCCTGGTTAAAGCGGATATCATCACGCAGGGGGCTTCAAACTTTCGTTATCGCGGGGTAAGCGATAATATATTTGATAAAGTGTTTCGCGGGGTATATGAGGAAGAAATTCGTGAATTCGATGTGAAGGTTATCAGGGAAGAATATGATGAAGCGTTTAAAAAATTGGAAAATCAGTATTTCAACCTACTGGGAAAGTACAATTAACAGAAAGGCTATTATATAGAGTATGCGATCCTGGATAAACTAAAATACCGGGCGCGGAAGAACAATGATTTGTTCAAGTCGATTACCCGGTATTTACCGGGAGATTTTAATTTTTGCGAGTATTTGCGGGTATGGAGGTACGATAGTTCACCGGAATATGCAAAGAGATTCAATTTGGATATATTTGCCCGGGCCGCTGCCCCCGGTGATTATTCGATAATCGGAGAAATAAAGAATCGCGACGCCCGGAAGTTTTCAAAAGAAGAGGTAATAGATTTCGAAAGGAAATTTGCTGAGGTAAAAAAATATGAGAATATAGACCGGGCCGTAGGATTTATTTTTTCTCGCAGTGGGTTTACTAACGAAGCGGATGAATATTGCAAAGAGAAAGGTATCGCTTGCAGTGAAGATGAGAGGTGGTTATCGTGACAGCGGTTAGCCCATCGTTTTCCCCGGCCCGTTGTTTGATGAGATCAAGGGATTACCTTTCAACCGATTTTGGAAAAATATATCAGAAGGAAGACAAACATGGAAGAAGAAGTTTTTAACAAGGACCTGGGTGAAATCATCCGGATAGGAATTTTTCTGCCTGTCCCCTTCCGCACTTCAATATAGCCCTAGCCTATAGCCTGACCAGTTACATCCGAAATTTAATTATGACACAGATTTCTGCCATTTCAAAATGGGAAAAATTGAATAATTTTGCTGGACGTGACCAAAACGCTACTATCGTTGAGTTTTAATCATATACTGTCCAACCACCAGAAAGGAAATGACAATCCAATTCACCTCATGATTTGGAATTAGAAGAATTTTTGCTGGATTTAAGTATCTTCTTAATATCTTCAAAATCAATCAATCTGATCTCCCAACAGTTCCTTTCTGCGAATTCTTTTGCACCACGTGTATATCCTGATGTCGTGACAAAAACAGCTTGGTTCGTTTTTGAATCGCTCTTTACGCCGTAAAGCTCCCTAATATGTGATACCCCTACTCTCCCAGAATAGCGTTTGCATTGTATTAAATGAATGGTTGGAGTTGCAACATCTGGACGGACCGCGTATATATCTACGCCACCATCTCCGGTTTTTCCAACACGCTTTGTATTGAAACCCATTTGAGAGAAAAGCTCTGCTATTAACTCCTCAAAACGTTCTGGACTAGTTCGTTTTATCAACTCAGGATTATGCGATGTCGCTTTTAAGATTTCCGAAAACTTCGTGTGTTCCATACTAGAGCTAACAGGTTCAAAACGCCTTCCATAATCGAGTAGATTATAAACTCCATGGCTCTCCCAGTCATCTTTATCAGGGTAAGACCCCACAAGCAAATCATACACTCTCTTTTTTCCTTTCCGCATAAATTCAATGGTTAGATATACATTAACGAAGTTCATCCACAATGGAATACGGAGTACAATGTCTTCTAGTGGTTCAAGTCTATCTGCGATTAGAGGGCGACTGACTTTGTAGGGAATGCCTCCGCCGAAAGGGTGAACTCCCATGCATTTCACAAGAAACATGTTTAAAAAGGGTTCATCAGTAATATTGAGAAGTATGACCTCGATCCATTTTTCTATAGGAAGTAACTCACGGTACTTGAATGAGACTGAAATGCATTTTAGTTCTTCATATTCTCGCGTTTGCCTAAGTAGCAATTCTGTTTCTTGTAGGGTATCAGTACGCATTTTGATGCTGAAATATTTTTTGGAATTCGTCGATTTTAATCATTAACTTATTTATAACATAGGACAGTCAATCTGTCAATATTTTTTAAAATTACTGAAGAAACAAGCAGAATATCCATTAGTAGTAATAGATTGATAATTGAATCTTATCTGCCGTGTCTCAAGAATCTCGAAAGCGAAATTACGAACTGTCTCAGCCCAGCACAACCGGACAACCCGTTCACTAAATTTCATTTATCAACACCTCCTGGGGGGGGACGTTTAAGATGGCATACTATGACTCTTGCTGAAATCCAGCGGGGAGGACCGGAAAGGGAAAAGCAAAACTTTTTATTAAGCAAATCCCAGTGTTTCCGAGCCAGACATTGCTTTTAATTACATTTTCCTGTTACGGTGCTACAATAGGAACCCCTCGCAGAGGGGATACTTAATAAATTGGCAATCCGAATATAACTAGCGGCAATAATATCATACTCCTCAGCCAACTGCTTGTTCAATGTCCCTGTTGAAACCGGTGTCGGTGTGGAAGGGAAAGGGGACAATCAAAATTTATCAACCGGCCTCACCTCCAACCCCCGGTAGAAGTCGGAATTCTTTCCATGGCGTTCGGGATTTTGTTTATAGAGGCCGAGAATTTGTCGCTGGCATCCATTATTTTTGTGTGGATAAGGGACACACAGAAAGCGCCGATTAAGGAAGGGAAGAACGAAAGCGAAACAGTCAGAAAGAGAAAAAAAATGAAGCCTTCGGGCAACCCTGTCATATTTGGCGTTTAGCCTTCACGGCGTTAAATCACTTTAATGCAAAAGCCTTCTTATTTCTTCCTCAGTAAGGCCCGTTAATTTCACGATTTGTTCAATGGTAAAATCCTCATTCAGCATTCTCCTGGCTGTCTCAAGCTTTCCTTCATATATTCCTTCATATCTTCCTTCATACCTTCCTTCGTCTCTTAATCGTTGCGCTAAGGTTTGCATAAGATCACCTCCATCTATTTTGCTTTCTTCCAATATGTTTTTTAATTTTCCCGGGTCGATATCCTTTGTCTCAGATAAATATGCAAGAAAAAAAAGCATATTCTCTCTTTCCCGGATGAATCCACTATCATGCCAGAATTTGAATATCTCCCGTATCGATTCGAAATCCTCATTAAACGCACTCTTCATCAAGGTTACAGCGGTTAACAGGAATACATTATCTCTCAACCCGCCATTCTTCTCTTCTCTGAAATTCCAATTCTTTGTATCGAATAGCACATAGGAGAAATCCAGTAAAAACTTTTTTATCTCATCGCTGACAGCGAACTGGTCGACAAATGATTTCGGGATATCCCACTCGTCTTTCCCATGATAAAATACCAGGGGGATTATCACGCGAAGGGGTTTGCCCTCCGCCAGGTCTTTCTGCCACATTAAGTACATGTACAATAGCAATTGGATAAATATTTCTACATCCTTGTAGGACTTATGCTCGATCAGGATATAGATATCTGTTTCCAATTCCTTTCCTTCTTCATTAATCATCACGGTTTTTACAATGATATCCGAAAAGCCTTCTTTGAATTTTTGCGATACGTAATTGGTGGGGTCGATTGCTATCTTTGAGAAATCAATGACTTTTATAAGGGTTTCGGGCAGTACTTTTCGCAGGAACGCTCTTGTATTATCAACGTTTTCGAAAACATTTTTAAACAGCTTATCGTGTATGTTTTTTATTTCGTTCATGGCAATAGTATTATATTTCAAATGCACTCTTTTTTCAACCCACTCTTCTGAAAAAACCCAAACGAGCCACAGTTCGCCCTTTAAATGAATAAAGGGGCCACACAAGTTCCCCCCCCATGTATTTATGATCTATCGCTGTGCGCGGCTGGGAAGTCGTTATACGTTCGGTAGAAGTATTTGTGCATCCGGTAGAGGTCATTGTGCACGCGCGAGAAGTCGTTATGCACGGATGAGAAGTGGTCATGCACGGACGAGAAGTCTTTGTGCACGGGTGAGAAGTCTTCATGCACGCGTGAGAAGTGGTCATGCACGGGTGAGAAATGGTTATGCACGGATGAGAAGTGGCTATGCACACGTGAGAAGTCGTCATGCACGCATGAGAAGTGGCCATGCACGGGTGAGAAATGGTTATGCACGGGTGAGAAGTCTTCATGCACGCGTGAGAAGTGTCCATGCACGCGTGAGAAATGGTTATGCACGCGTGAGAAGTGGTCATGCACGCGTGAGAAATGGTTATGCACGCGTGAGAAGTGTCCATGCACGGGTGAGAAGTGGTTATGCACGGGTGAGAAGTCATTATGCATGCATTACAAAATGATTTTAAGTTTTTGGTTCCTCACTTGCGCTTTAAATGAAATTCCTCTTTCTCTTCTTTCCCGTTTTGGAGACCCTCCACAGCGGCTGTCAACGAATCCGGCGCTTCACGGATATAAATTATCCGCTGGGGGAAAAAGGGACAGGCAGGAAAAGTCCATATAAGAATTGGCATGGCCCTCTTTCTTATCAATTATTACGGATTTTGCTTTAACCACTCGGAAACAATATCGGTAAAATCGTTAAATGTCATCTCATCTATAGTGAGTTTCAAACCTTTACATATCAAGGGGAGTTCCGATATGAATTTATGGTACCGCTTGATAATTTCAGTACCTCCAGGGATTATAATTCTCCCGGATCCACTGCGCAACCAGTTCCTTACAATTCTTATTGCGTTGGAAATATCATTTTTATGCGACTGGATATCCTGCCCGGCAATATCTGAGATAAAGCCCTGGTAACGATAAGGCTCTTTGTCTAAAATTAAGCAGGATTTCTCCCTTTGTACCTCATCTCCGAACCGCTTCGCTCCCAAAAACATCCCTAATTCCAGGGGCATATTAAAGCGCGGGAGGCCTGTCCCCTTATCTAACTCTGTGCGGGATATATCATTGATACCGTACTTACACTCCGATATAATCCTTAAAGTCTTATCGATCCTAACCTCACTGCTGTCTGAAACTTCTAAGGCACAGCGGGCATCATAACCACAATCGTATACAGTAAAAACAACAGCACGAAAAATGGCTAAATACATTTCATCAAAGGGGCAATTGATGAAGACATTTTTTGAATATTCAGCTTTCATTTGAGGTCGAACGATTTGCAATGACTTCCTTTATGACTTTTCTTATGGTTGCCCTATTGATTGTCCCTCGCCTGGCAGGGGTCATTATTTTTCTTTTTCGCTGCGAGGTGATTTTTTCTTCACCTGCTTTATAAATTGCTTCTGGGGACTTTATCCTAGCGCTTAAGCTTTTAGCTTTGTCATAGGTTATATGTTTTATCATAACTTATACCATCCTTTTCCAATAATATACAAAAATAACAGTTTTGTCAATATTTGACTGATTTTTTTCCAGGAGTTATTTTGCCTACTCCAATACGATTCGCACTTTTTCGATTTCCTTTTAATAATACCTCAAAAAAGCGTGCAAAAAAAACAAGGATTTGAGACCCTGTCTTCAAAGATGGAAAATCCTGGGCCGTGCAAAGAGGGTTGGGGCGCCGCCCCATTTTGGAAAAGGGACAAACAAGTTTTTTCACCCTTTGCGTTTTAAATGAAATTCCTCTTTCTCTTCTTTGCCGTTTTGAAGACCCTCCACAGCGGCTGTCAACGAATCCGACGCTTCACGGGTATAAATTATCCGCTGGGGGAAATCGTGTTCCCGGTTTTCAAATACCCACCGGGGCCGGTTCAATTCCCGGGTAACCCCGATTAAAGTGAATAACACCGGGGGCTGGTTATTCACAGAAGCGATATAGACAATGTGCGAACCGATCTTTTCGAGACGCAATTTTTCGCTAAATGTTGTTTTGCCGGAGCGATCCACCATGGAGGCGCTGCCTTCCAGGGTATCCTGCCGGGATTGTATCCAGCTTTCATAATATGTCGCTTCATTCACCTGACCTTGCCACTGCCCCACCAACCAATTAAAGTCTTTTAAATCGGTACTTCCAACAGAAACCAGTTCTTCGATGGCGCTTTTCATTTTCTCTTTGTCCCTGAGCGGAATACCGAAATGCCGTAAAATCCCTTCCCGATCGATCAACCAGTAAGAAGGGATTAAATTGACATTATAATACTTTGCCGTATCATCAAACCAGGCTTTCCCGGAAAAGGCGATTCCCCACGGTAGGTTTTCCCTGGCCAGGTAATCGGTTAACGCTTTTTTATCGGAATCAAGGCTAATGCCGATAATGTCAAATCCTTTGTCCTTGTACTGCCGGTAAAATTCTTTTATGTGGGGGATTCCCTCTACACAGGGGTGGCACCAGGTGGCCCAAAAATCGATAAGGATAACCTTACCCTTTTGTTTGGAGAGTACGAATTTTCCCCCGGAAAGAAGTTCGATGGCGAAATCTTTGGCAGGCTTTCCAATACCGATATTGTCTTTGATTTTTTCAACGATCTTGTCCAGGCGTTTATCGTTTGCCAGGGGTTTGAAATTTTCATCTTCAGACAATTCCGTATAGTCGAGGAACCCCCTTTCCACAGCTTTATTCAGCCATGCGAAGGCCCTGTCCATATCTTTCATTTTCAGGCAAATGGCAACGATATCAAGGCAGTGCCAGGGGGATTTTCGTTCCGACACTTCTGATCGTTTGACAGCAATTTTGAAGGCGTCTTCCAATTTATTAAGGTTTACCAATATCTCGCATTTCAGGGCCAGGAGCGATACCGAATCGCCGTATTCCGAAAGCCCTTTGTCCACTAATTCAAGGGCTTTTGAATATTCTTTCTGTTCCTTAAACTGATTAAGCTTCGTTATAAGTTCCTTTTCATCCGAAAAAATCCGGACGGCAAAAAGCGCTAATATGAGTATTAATAGAATTCCTCTTTTCATGTGTATCTCCTATTGTCCAGGTAACATGGATATTTTAACGGATAGGCAAACGGTTATTATTTCTTATCGGGCCTATCGGGGAAACGTTCGTAAACGTCGCTGCGATCCGCTGATTTTTCATCCTCGATTTCCAGTAACTTTGCAAGATACCTGCCCTTTTCGATTTTTACTTCTCCACTGGCTTTTACCTGGGCGGTTTCCAATTCCACGATCCGGCCATTCACGTAAATATAGTCGCCGGCATCGATGTAGGTTCCCACTACCAATAACTTTAACCCCGCGAATTCCGAATCCTTCAACAATTCTTGGACCCGCTTCAGATTCAACTCACCCACCAGAGGCCGGAATCGAATATCCTTACCGATTCGAATTTCTACGATTCGAAATCCCAATTCGAAAAGGGCATGAGCCAATCTTTCCTGCAGGCGCCTTCCCAGGGGCTCGGCTTCTTCCAGGTTATTGAGGTTGGCAAACGTTAATATCCCGATCTCCTGGTTTTTCAAGGCCGGTCGCCGCAAAGAATCATTGAGCAAGTACGCCAGTTCTCCGATAGGAATATCCTTATCCGTATTCCTATGGGAAAAACCGGGATCGCTGGCGCAGCTAGTGAAAATCAAACCGAACACCAACAAAACAGATATTTTTTTTAGATATTTCATGTTCATCCAGTCCATTTATCGTCAATTTCGGGCGTTCGGTTAAATTTTAAATGAACTTCAGCGTCAGGCAAGGCTTAACGTACGGTGGGCCATGGTTAACAGTCCCTGCACCGGCACCCCGTACGGGCATGCCGATTCGCATACGCCGGTGCAATTCCGGCAGCGGTCGGCTTTGGGCGCCGACAACCGGGCATACTGCTTCATGGCAAACTTCTCCTTGCCCTGGGCTTCATAGTAATGATTGAAGCGCATAATGGTATTCACCGGAACTCCCTGCGGACAAACGGGTTCGCATAAACCACACGCATGCCGACAATAAAACGAACCGCAGCCCTCTTTATAAGCCGCCAGTTTCTCTTTCTCCATACCCGCCAGGCGCGAACCTGAAAGGGGAATAAAAGCGTCCAGGCTTTCGAAATTGAGAAATGCGCAGCACACGGTATGCACATCCGGGTTGGACAGCGCGAAACGTACGGCTGCATCGCTCATGCGCCGGTCATCATCCAGCCGGTATTCTTTGATAAAGGCTTCGGCCTTTTTCGCTTTTGCTTCCATCCTGCTAATCATTTGCGTATAAGCCTCGGGGATTTCCTTTCCATCCTTTTTCATTTTTTCGATCCGTTCCTTTATCATGGGAATCTTACCGATAGGATTCACTTTCATCAACGTCGTGCCGATGTTTTTTTCACGGCACACCTTCAAGACTTCCGCGCCTTTATCATCCTGGATAAAATTATAAGCCAGCAGCATAACATCGAACCGGCCATCCAGGGCCGCGGCAATCAATACCTTGTCCATGGCTTCTTCCGGGTCCTTAAAAAAATTGGTGCCGTGGTTGGATATCCCGATAAAACGCAGCCGGCCCTCGCTTTTCAATTGCTGCATGGCCGCATGAAACCCTTCGGTTTTAATGAGCGAAACCTTCTCACAGGAATGAATCATTAAACAATCGATATAATCCGTTTGCAGCCGCTCCAGGCATTTACGGGCCCGGGCCAGGATTCCTTCTTTACTAAGATCGTCTTTAAGCTCCAGTTTGGTGGTAACGAAAATCTTTTTCCGGTCTCTATTTTTGATGACAGAGCCGATGACTTCTTCATTACCGTAGCTTTCGGCCGAATCAATATAGTTTATGCCGGCGTCCAACAGCTTCCCCAAAACGGCCGGGTCTTTAACAAACCCGGAACTGATATCCGACACTTTAAACTCGGTGCGCCCCAGGGTTCGGTATTCTTTTATCTTCAAAGCCTGGTTCATTTCCTGCCCGGCCTGAGACTGCGGCTCAACCTGGGAATGCAGCAGGTTGCCGCCGCCCAACATTCCTACTCCAAAAGCGCCCACACCAACTGCGCCATTTCTTAAAAAACGTCGTCTGTCCATGCCACTGGTATTACTCATATTTTTCCTCCATGTTTATTGTTCATTTTAATTATTAGAAACTGGTATACCTGGATAAATGGTATTTTCTAAATACGGAAAAAAGTGGAAAATGGTTTTAAATTTTAGGCAAATGACTTAAAAAAAATGTGCGCCGTTAAGAAATATCGGAAAGGGCTTGGGTAAGATTTTCCTCGGTAATATCATAATGGGAAGCTTGCCAGAGAACATCATCGGCGTCACCCAGTATAATGACCTGGGGCGACTCGTGCTGGATTCGGTATCTTTCAGCAACTTCATTGGACCGTGAACGGTTTTCATTCACATCGACGAACTCGTATTCTAACTCCGGGTTTTGATTCCTCAGAAAACGATCCATCTCAATTTTGGCCCTTCGACTAATCGGGCAATTGTATGAATGTTTGAATATAATTTTCATATTTCACTCCTGGGTACATTATCCCTTATTTTGGGAAGGATATATTAATGGAGTTGAAATCAAAAGTCAAGTGTTGCATCGTTGATCCCAGCAATTCTCATTTTTAAATTTTGCCGGTTATCTTTGAACATACTGATTTAGTGGGCCAATTGGAATTTCACCATCGGAACCCCTTTGATCGTTTACTTGTCGTTCAGGCAAAATGGGAAAAGATGACCATAATTAGTAAAGATGATCAGTTTTGTAAGTACCCGGTAAAAATAGCCTGGTAAGTCATGGTGCGGTCGGGAAAAATTATGATTCATCCAGGTGCATCATGTTGAGTGCGCCAACTTTTTCTCTTCATTCTACGTTCTTTATCATCGCTCGCTCTATACCATTGAACTTTCCACCAACGCGCGGTTATCTATCTTAAACCGCTGGAAATGCGTCAATATCTCATGATAAAGCAGCGGGATCGCTCCCATGTGCTCCGCCAACTCCTGTATCTCCGCTTTTACCTCAGCCCCAGTCGCTTTTCTTACTTTTTCCCTAACCGGCGCACTTTCCGTTTTTTGCGTCAGTTGTTTTTTCAATGCCTCGATCTCTTCAGCCTTTTCTTTTTCATTATACTTCACCGGATCTTTTCCGAAAATAAACCAGTCCATGGATATATTATCTGCCATGGACAATCGGGAAAGCGATTCTAAAGACGGAAACGTAACGCCGTTTTCATTTTTACTAATACCTCAAAAAAGCGTGCAAAAAAAACAAGGATTTGAGACGTTGCCCTCAAAGAAGGAAGAACCAGAGCCGTGCAAGGAGGGTTGGGGCGCCGCCCCATTTTGTTATACCCGCTGCTGGTTAATCCTAGATACGACGCCATCTACGGCCGGGTGTAATCCTTCTGCTTCCGCAGTTGCAATAACTTACCGCCGGCGGCCTGCATTATCTTATATCTAACTTTTTCCATTTTTTACTCCTAAAATGAGTTTATCTCGATATTATAATGCATTTACATAGAGATTACCGGCTTTTTCAAGCTTTTCACGCCGATTGGGAATAAAAATCCGAACTGCTCGGATAAAAACGCGAAAAATAAGGGCATAATCGCTCCCAGCAAGGAGTAAATTTTCCTGGTAAGGTTAAAATCCGCGCGCCTCGGAGATAATCCGCGTTTTGAGGATGAAAACTCGACCGCTTAGGCTTTATTTTGAAATTTGGGGACATAAGTGCTCCCGCCGAGGAGACAATCGCTCCCGATAAGGCGAAATATCGGTTTTTACCCTAACCACCTCTCATCATCGCTGCAAGCAATGCCTTTTTCGTTGCAATACTCTTCTGCTTCCGGTGTAAACCCACCGCGGGAAAAAATAAATCCGACGGCCCGATCTATCCCTTCTATTTTTTTAACCTCATCCAATTTTCTTTCGAATTCACTGACCTCTTCCAGCGAAAACTTCCTTAAATCCCTATTTTTCACTTCACCGATAATCGAATAGTCTACCGGCGACTGCGCCCGGGCAAATATGTCCACATCAAACTTTTTTGCGTATTCCGGCGAGCTATCGTACCGCCATACCCGGGAATACTCACAAAAATTGAAATCTCCCGGTAAATACCGGATCATCGATTTGAACAAATCATTGTTTTCCCTGGCACGGTATTTTAATTGATCCAATATCGCATACTCCGCGTAATAGCCTTTCTGGTAATTGTATTTTCCCAACAAGCTGTAATAATCTTTTTTCAACTTTTCAAAAGCTTCAAGGTACTCTTTCCTGATAACTTTCACATCAAATTCACGAATCTCTTTTTCATACACGCCGCGGAACACTTTATCGAAAATATTGTCGCCGACGCCGCGGTAATCGAAATTGGTCTGCCCCTGGCTGATAATATCCGACTTCACCAGGGCTTTGAGTTTCTTTTCCAATTCTCCGTCGGTCATATCCAGGTTTAATTGGTCCAGCAACTCTTTCCTTGTCCATTCCCGGTCTCTATATTTACTGAGGTGGATTACGATCTTTTTGGCGTTTTGGTCGTTGATGCGGGAAAAAGCGCTGGAGATATATTCCATCCAGGTGGATTTAATAGTGCCTTCATCATCCAGGGTTTCATATTCCAGGGTGCGGCTTAATCCATCGATGGTGGTAAGGTCTTTATCCGGGTAATTGGAGCGGAAAACGGCGCTGATGTAAAAAGGGCTGCCTTCGGTAAAGTTTATAAGCAAGTATGCGGTTTCCTCGGTAACAGGAACCTCGAAAAACTCGGAATACTTATATAACATCTCGGCCGCTTCATTTTCCGGCATGCTCCTGAGGAATTTGTACTTGAACCGGGCCGGCAGCATGCTGCTGAGTTCCTTCATCAACCAGCCCACCCAACTGCCCGAGACCAGCAAAGGAGCTATCTTGCTTTCGGCAGTACTTAAATACCCACCCGCCAATGTATCTGCTAAGTTTTTTTTGTCTTTATCCCAATAAATCATGGCATTTAAGAACTGGAACTCATCGATCATCTGGACGATAAATTCATTCTGCCTGGAAGCCAAATTTTTCGGGGCTTCGCGTGTAATTTCCCAGAGGATATCGATCTCCTCGTGGGCCACGGCGTGGGCTGCCCCTTCAATAATTCCACATAGGTAATCAAGCCCCTCTTGCTTTGCGATTGCGATTACTTTCCCAAAATCGCTCTTGTTTTCCGGGTTCAGGTATTCGGGTTTCCGGGATTTGAAAGCGATATACTGGTAAATGAAAGTG
>JAUPLE010000250.1 GCA_030837085.1 Acidobacteriota bacterium
CCAATGATTATCAGCACTATCTGGCGATTCGGTTTGAAATAGAATCACAAATTAAAAATGCCGCATAAGTTATTATCCCACCAGGGCCCGCCTGGGCGCCTGGAAAACTTTTGATTTGATACAGGAGAAAGAAGAAGTTTAAAAGGGGCAGAAACTTTTTTCCGCTTTTATCGGGCCGCGATTCCACGGCGCGCAGTTTTACATAGATATTTTCCAGTTCCAGATAAACATACTTTTCATCCGTCCATTTGTTATTGATGGGGGAAATCATCAGGGCGATTTCTTTACGTTCCAGGGACAATTCCCCGGACGAAGCCAGGAATATTTTATAACGTTTCATAGCCATATTTTACACACTCTGAATCAATTTGTATTTTTCTATAAATTTATTGTCCTCTTCTAACAACATCAGTATTCTTTGTGCCGGTCCTTGCGGCTTGTTTCTACCACATTCCCAGGCCTCAATGGTCTTTTTTGATACGCCGATAACATAGGCGAATGTCAATTGAGAAATACCCAACCTGTTTCTTATTTCTTTTATTTTCGGGGCTTTATATTCAGGCAATGGGGCAATCGACATTTTTCTTGTAGTGACGCCTTTCACTTTTTTTCCTTTCTCAAAATCGACTGCTTGCTCCAATGCATTGATTAACCCCTCGCCAACCGACATATCTTTATATGCTTTTTTCATGGTTTTTTCCTCCGTAATTCATTCTTTAATTCATCCACTTTTTTTTTAATTATTTGCTTTTCATTTGCCGTGATATTTTCTTTTTTATTTTTTGGATAAACCATAAGTAGATAAATCTTTTCGTAAAAAAGAAAATCGACATATAAAACTCTGACACCACTACTCTTACCTTTACCTTTTAATGCCCAGCGCAGTTTTCTTACACCACCGGTATTTTTAATAATCTTTCCGGCTCCAGGATCGATGTTAAGATGTTCTTGCAGTTCTTTAAGGTTGTCATCAGTAAGTCCTAAGTCTTCCCAAAGTCTATTGAAAATCTCAAGATTTATAAATTCTCTATTCATGACATTATTATATACCCTATTGAGTAGGGTGTCAAGGTTTCAATTAAAATACCGGAAAGAGAAATAATGGGACATTCAAGAATTTTCACCCCTGGGTCCGCCTGGGCGCCTGGAAAGCCTATGAATTGCGCCAGGAGAAAGAAGAAGTCTAAAAGGGGCAGACACATAGGTCGCCGATAATGCCCCTACAAAATTGAAAAACCCTGATTATTTCGAATTTCAATCAAATGAATGTAGGGGCTTGATTTATCAAGCCCTTTACCGGCCACAGGCGTTCATCTTTGGGGTTTGATGAATCAAACCCCTACGCGAATAATAATTTATAAAAATTTTGAAAAAGGGGCAGACACATAGGTCGCCGATAACGCCCCTACCACTTTCCCAACAAATGGTCTAAACCACCTCAGGCGTTACTATACCCAACTTCTCTTTCATCTGCGGAATCTCTTCCAACGCTTCCTTCATTACATTAAGATATTTCCTGGTCCACTTTTTCAATTTCCTGAAGGCCTTGTCTTTCAATTCCGTCGCATGCTGCGCCTCCGCTTTCGCATCCTTGACCGCGTTGTGCAAGGCAATCACCTCGATTAACTGCTGCTGCCCCGCTTCCATCTCGGCCTGGGTTACCGTGTAAGTCGCTATTTGCGCTATCGCTTCGGGCATGGAAAGTATCTTGTTGTAAAAATATTTATTCTGCACCTCCCAGTCCCCATACGCCTGCTTACGCCTCCCCTTAAGCCCTAACGCTTCAAAGGTAACCGGGTCATTTTTAAAAGCTACCCGCGCGATTTCGATAATACGCATTACTGTCTTATCCGCCTCCGCTCTCTTTTCATTGAAACGGAATACGGCTGCCTTCCACTCAGCCAACTTGGTCTTCTGGTTCTCATATAACCTGGCGGTCTCATCATAAAACGTCTTGCCTACCCCAATACGCTCGGGACCATAACCATAGTCATTGGCATACTGTTTCAATGTCGGATCTGTTAAGGAAAGATCGACAATTTCCCGCATTTGCGTGAGATTCCGCGCAAAAGTTGTGTGAACTCTCCTGGCTTCCTCTTCCTCTGTCTCTCCCGGAACCGGGGGTTCTCCTGTTGTTCCTGTTGCTTTTACTTCGGTTTTTGCTAAATCATCGTTTGTTGTTGACATATTGTTTATCTCCTTCTAGTGTAATTATTGAAGTGCGCTCCCATCATCATCCTCTCCCGCCCGTCGTTTGCCTTTGCCCCCTCAAAGACACAAAAAATGCGTTTTTTAGGGTTTTCGAAACAAAAAGAACCCTTAATCGTGACGGCGGGCATTTTTCCCGGTGAAACGATCGCCAAATTGCGGCGGCAAAGATTTTTTTTGCTTGAATACTCCATAAAAAGCGGTAGGGAACATTTTTTTCTTGAAAAAGTCCGCCGCGACCTGGAATATTCCATTTTTCAGCACTTGAAATCACTTCCGACGACGCTGGAGGTATCATTCGCGGCGGATAAATGTCAGCCGCCTGGTGGGACGCAATTTTTTGTCGAATTGCGTGTAAGCGATCAGAATTGCCCGAATGTTTTGTAGAATTTTGCCCGGGAATTGGCTTTTTCCCGGTCTTTTTTCGTGTTTTTATCTCTCCAGCCAAGATTTCTGCTTCCCCCAACAAAAAAACAACCGCTAATTGGAGTTTTAGCGTCAATCTCCTACCGAAAAACGCCTTCTCCCGGGAATGGTTTCGATAACGGCATGAATAATGACGAAAAACCTGGCTTTTCTTTGTAAAAAGACCTAAAATTTGTCCACAAAGAGTATTGTGAGTCACGCGAAGCATTAGATCAAAATATATAGTGTTACAAAAATTCATAAGGTGATTTTAAAGCACTAAACGATATTTGTCAAGCCATTGAAGACTCTTTTTTTATTTTTTTTTAAAAACATCCTATCTGCAATCGAATCCATCTTTGCCCGTGGGAAAAAATTATGATATAATCCTGGCTTACCAGGATAAAAGGAGAAAATATGTCCAGGAAACTTGTTTTCATTCTCATTGCCATTTTAATTGCACTATCTTGCCAGTCGGGAAAAGAAGAAGAGATTCTTAAGAAATTTTCCAATGAGTATACCCTCATTAAAAATAGATACGAAGAGAATGTATCACCCGCAAACTCCAGGGAACAGAATCAAGCACTCTATTTTCGAAAAGCCGAAGAATGCGAGGAATTACTGAAAAAATACGGCAACCAGGTCTCCAGCGACGCCGCGAAACTCTTGAAATGTAAACTGTATATCGAATGTTCCAGGTTTGACGACGCCGAGCAAATAATTAACGGGTTGATCGAAAATGATTCCTCTTTGATAAATGAAGCCAAAATGGCAAAAGTTCAAATCCTGATCTACCGGGAAAGACCGGACGAAGCCCTCTTGCTTCTCCGCGAAATCCAGGATAAATTGAAACCCGGGTTGGAGCTGTTAAGCGCTTATTTATATTTTGCTCTTTATTCTAAGGACAGCAGCGTGATCGAAACGTATGGCCATAAATTCCTGGACTCCCCGGAAATTCCCCGCTCCCTCAGCGTCTATACACCGGATGTAAACCGGGCATTAGCTTTCGTAACCCTGCTGAAAAATGACCGGGAAGGGGCCGTCGGCATCCTGGAAAAAGCCATCGCCGAAACGACCGATCGAGAGAAGAAATCAAAATGGGAAACTGAATTGGCCCGGCTGCGTTTGCTTGGAAATCCCGCCCCTCCTATTTTTGCCGAAACATGGCTCAACAGCAATCCCCTTGATCTGGCGCAGCTAAAGGATCGCGTGGCGCTGGTTGTTTTCTGGGCGCCCTGGTCCAATTACTGCCGACAGGCCATCCCAAAATGGGAAGAACTGTATGGGAAATATAAAGATAGGGGCCTGGTTATAATCGGGCTGACTAAATTGTACGGCAATTACAAAGATGAAAACGGCGACCGGGGCATTGTTATCGATAAAGATGAAATCGCTTTAATAAAAGAATTCATCGCCCGTAACCGGGCGACATTCCCCGTTGCCGTTTCTATCGAAGGTACCAATTCCGAAAGTTACAAAATAGAGGACATCCCAGCCGTAGTCTTCATCGACAAAAAAGGGAAGGTCGCCCATATCCTGGTAGGAATCGGACAAGAAGTAGTTATAGAAAACAAAATTAAGCAACTACTGGAGGAAAATTAATGGAAAAAATCAAATCATCCACTGATTTTGAAGATAAATTAAAAACCGCGGAATTCGTCATCGTGGATTTCGGTTCACCCGGGTGCGCCCCCTGTAAAAAAGTTCCCGCCCTGCTGGAAGAAATCCTGGCAGAACTTCAGCAAGCCGACCGCGGCAATATCGCCGCTTATGAAGTGGATATAACGGAAAATATCGAAATCGCCCAGAAATATTTTGTCCTGGGAGTCCCCACTATTATCATTTTTAAACAGGGAAAAGAAGTCAAACGGTTCAACTCCCTTCCCAAAAAAGACAAAATCATCAGCGCACTAATATAAAATAAGCCCACTAATTACACGAATGAACACGAATTTCCGTAGGGGCGCACCACCGTGTGCGCCCGTCTTTTTTTGTTTCTTTATTTTGTCCTCAAAATAGGACATTTGACAATTTCAACCAATGGCATTAAAATTGCTTTCTTATTCAAGGAGGACAAAATGAAGAAAACAGGATTAACCATATTGGCAATAGCAGTGTTAATGGTAAGCGCATTACCATTTAACCTGCATGGACAAAGTTTAAATCTAAAGGTTGGGGGCTTTTATCCCGCACTGGAATCTGATTTGTGGGTGCAAAACCTGAATGATCTGGCGTTGGAGAAACAGGACCTGCTGGGGGTGTATTGGGGCGCGGAATTGGAAATGGAAATGGGCCGTTATTTTACCGGCTCCATGGAAACCGGCTATTACAACCAGGACATACGTTCAGTCTATAGGGACTATGAATACCAGGACGGCAGCCCCATTAACCAGGATATTTCACTGCGCATCACATCCGTTGAAGCCGGGTTTAAACTTTACCCCATGGGATACCGGGGTGTCTTTAACCCCTACATCGGCGGAGGAGTCGGCGCTTATTTCTGGAAATATTACCAGGGAGGCGAATTCATTGATTTCGATGATTACTCGATTTACGAAGGGGAAGCCTATACCACAACCGTTACCCCGGGCTTTAACGCCAGGGCCGGCTTTGTTTATCGGTTCAAACACACGATGGGCATCCAATTCGAAGCCAAGTACACCTATTTAAAAGGCGAATTGTCCGGCCTTTTCGATCCAGGTTTTGATAAATTAGATCTCAGCGGCGTCACCTTTACCATGGGCGTAAGCTTCTTTTTAAGATAAAAGAAGTTTTAAATAGATATCCAAAACTCTCCCCAAAATAAGGGCAGTCGCTGTAACGCCGTCACTGCGTTACAGCGTTGCCCCTATTTTTTTTTAAATAACCGAACCTTCCTCTTTCATCTCTCACCCTTCTCCAAAAAAAATTTTTTAAGGTTTGAGATTTTCAGTCTATTCTGATAAAATACAACCGTAATATCAACCAACTGGAGTGCACTGTGGGTGAAATAAATGTTGGATATTTAAAAAGCGGAATGTTGTTGGCCAGCGACCTGAAAGACCCCTTTGGTCGATTTCTTATCGGCCGCGGTACAGTAATCGAAGAAAAACACATCCGGATTATGAATATGTGGGGAATTACCTCCGTTGACATCGAAGGAATGGACCAGGAACAAGCGGTCCGGGAAGAACTTCTTCATATTGACCCGGAACTGCTGACGAAAATACAAGCGCATGTAAATGCCCTTTGCTGCATTCGCGATGTTGACCACGCCGTAGGGACCGCGAGCGTCGCCGATAAACACGAGGCCCTGGAAGAAATCAAACGGTTATGCATTTTTCGTTTGGCCCGGCAAATCGACTCCGGTCCCCTCAAGTTATCGGAACTCTTTGAAGAGGATAAAAAAGAATATGATTTCCAGGAACCCGAAATACCACCGCAAGAGACAATAATACCGGCCCAGGAACTGATAGATAACAAAGTACGACTTTGCTCTCTCCCGGATATTTACCATCGGGTCGTTGAGATAATAAACGACAGCCGCTGCAGCGCCGCGCGCCTTGCGGAAGTGGTGGGCAATGATCCCGCTTTGTCCGGTACCCTTTTAAAAATTGTGAACAGCGCTTTTTACGGACTGCCAACCAAAGTCGGTTCCATTGTCCGGGCCATTGCCCTGATCGGCAACAATGAATTAAGCGCCCTGGTAATGGGAATCTCAGTTATACGCTATTTTAAAAATATTCCCCCGGAAATGGTGGCGATGAAAAAATTCTGGATGCACTCAGTGGCTGTTGGGGTGTTTGCGCGGCTCCTGGCGCACTATAAAGGGGACCTCTCGGAAGAAGATCTCTTTATCGCTGGCCTACTCCATGATGTCGGACGACTGGTAATCTTTGAAGCGTTACCCAAATCCGCCGCTGTCGCCATTAAACTCTCACGAAAACGACGAGTTCCCCTTTTCCAGGTAGAAAGCGAAATCTTCGGCTACGATCATGCCGCGATTGCCGGATTGTTACTGGAAAAATGGAATTTCCCCAAACCTTTGCAGCAAATAATCAGATGCCATCACGCCCCCCTGGACTGCCAAAAACCGGTAGAGGCCGCCATTCTTTTATTGGCGGATATCCTCGCCTCAGCCATACGCTTCGGCTCCAGCGGGAATTATTTCATCCCCCCCCTCGATAAAAAAACCTGGGATATCCTGGAACTCTCACCCAATGTCTTAAGGCCCTGTATAAAACTATTCGATCGGCAGGTAGATGAAGTCTTGCACATCTTTCACCTGGAAAAAAACAACGATAACCCACGGTAATAAAAATGGACAATAATCAACGAATCCATTTACTGGAAGAAAAAATAGGATACCTGGACAAAGAAAAACGGGCCGTCCTTGAAGGTTTCGACTTTGCCGCCAACCTCGGTAACTTCGAGAACAGTCTTAACAAAATCGATGACCCACAAATCATCCTGGAACTGACCCATGACAGGATCCGCCAGGTACTGAATTTCAAAATCATTTCCTTTTACCTGGTCAACGAGGAGGATTCGAATTTTTACCAGGCCTTTACCGAACCAGCCGGCGGCGCCGAAAAAATTACCCGGGAAGTAGACGCCCTTATCGATGATAAAACGTTTGCCTGGGCCCGCCGAAGAAACAAACCCGTCATTGTTACCTCTATCGACAAAACTGAAAAAATCGTTCTCCATTCTCTAAATACCCCCTCCCGAACCAGGGGAATATTCGTAGGAATCCTGGCATCACCCGAAGAAGATATAACAGACCTCGCCCTTTTTCTTTTTTCCATTACCATCATTACCTGCTCCAACGCACTGGAGAGTTTCGAACTCTACCACAACATTAAAAACAAAAACAAAGAACTAGAAAGAAATATAACCATGCTGGAGGAATCCAGTAACAGGCTGAAAGAAGAAGAAGAAAAATACCGCGCCCTGTTCGAACAATCCACCAATTCCATTATTCTCTACGACCCGGAAACCCGCTTACCGGTCCAGTTCAACCAATTGGCCTACGACAACCTGGGCTATACCGCGGAAGAATTCCGGAATTTGAAAATGGAAGATTATTCCCTGTCTCTCATGACCGAAATGAAAGACAAAATCCGCTATACCATCGAAAAAGGCCAATATTCCTTTGAAACCTGCCACAGGCGAAAGAATGGTGAAATCAGGGATATAGTCGTCAATGCGCGGACCATAAATATCCGTGGAAAAAATTACCTGCTAACGCTTCTTAATGACGTTACCGAGAAAAAAAGGGCCGAAGAAGAACGGCTGGTTTTGGAGAAACAGTTATACCAGTTCCATAAAATGGAATCCCTGAGCACCCTGGCCGGTGGTATTGCCCATGATTTCAATAATATACTGGGGGTTATCCTGGGCTACAGCGAATTGTCATTAACAGAACTGCCGGAAGAACCCACAAACCCCCTCCGTGAGAATATCGAAAACCTGGTGAAAGCCGTGGGCCGGGCAAAAAAACTGGTCCAGCAGATTCTTACCTTCAGCCACCAGGGAGAAGAACAACAAAAACCCCTGAATGTTAACGATCTTGCCAAACAAACACTGGAAATTCTCCGTTCCACACTCCCCGTCAATATTGAACTCCGCCAAAATATCGGGGAAGAAACCAATATGGTCTTAGGAACACCCACACAAATTCAACAGGTGATAATGAATCTCTGCACCAACGCTCTCCAATCCATGGGCAAAAATCCGGGGATACTCACCCTGGAGGTCCACACAACCTCTGTCGGAACGGAACCGATAAATGGCGATTTCGTCGCTTTTAAAACCATGAAACCGGGCAAATACGTCCAGCTTACAATCCGCGACAACGGCCATGGTATCGCCCCCAACATCCTGGAACGGGTTTTCGATCCTTATTTTACCACCCAGATGCCCGGGCAAGGAAGCGGCCTGGGACTCGCCGTTGTACATGGGATCGTGAAAAATTACAATGGTAATATCGCCATCGACAGCCATCCCGGCCAGGGAACGGTTGTCAAAGTCTGGCTGCCCACTATCGAATCACCCGAAGCGCCTGAAAAAGATGCGGAAACAATGCCCCTGGGAACAGAAAGGATTTTACTGGTCGACGATGAAGTTGAACTGTTAAAAATACACCACAAGATGCTGGAACAACTTCGCTATAAGGTAGTATCCGTCAGCAACAGCACCATAGCCCTGGCCCTTTTCCGTGATACTCCAGCGGATTTCGATATTATTATCACCGATATGAGCATGCCCAATCTAACCGGCGACCAGTTGGCGGCAGAAGCGTTAAACATTAGGCCGGATATCCCCATCATCCTCTGCACCGGGTTCAGCGAATTTATCGATGCGAAACAAGCTAAAGCCATCGGTATTAAGAAATTTCTCATGAAACCTGTGAATAAAAAAAACCTGGCTGTCGTTGTTCGCAACGCCCTTGATGATAAATGGGTTGAACTGACAGGGTAAAATGATTCAACCTACTTCCCGTTGACTTCGAAATAAAGGTTCGCGACAAATTCTGTGAATTCAGAGGGAGCACTGATGATGAAAAAGCCCATTGAGACGGCTTTTGTGGCAATGTCTTTCAGGGACCACATGACCTGCGCTTTTAAATCCACCCACGAACCTTTTATCTTTAATTGAATATCAACTTCTTTCCCTGTCGGCAGCGCTTTAATTTTACCGTCGGACAATAATAACCCTTCTTTGGAAATATTGATAAGCGAACATTCGGCGTTACTTAGCCTGGCCAGGTTACTAACCTTTATTCGACGATATTTTCTCTTTTCAGTCATATATTTATTGCCTCCGGCGGCCCGAAACCCTTTTGAAAAAGGGTTTCGGGACTTCCCAAAACTTTTAATTAGCAAAAATTTTTTGGGGGTC
>JAUPLE010000251.1 GCA_030837085.1 Acidobacteriota bacterium
AAAAAGAAGAAGCTTTTGCCCAGACACTTGTAGAAAGGATAAGTCAGAAATATCCTTACCCGCTGCTGCGGCATCATTTTGGCCGACCGTCGCTGGCGGAAACAATATCGGGGGCGAAAGAAATCGCGGAATCGGGTTTGCTGGATGTTATTTCATTGGGGCCGGACCAGGGAGCGCAGGAACATTTTTTTCACCCGGGAGAGATAGACCCGGCGCAGGATGGGGCCGGGGGTGTGCCGCTCCGGAAACCGGCCGACCTGGAAGCGATTTATGCGACTTCCCGCCGCGGCAATTACCCGTTGATGCGATGTTACAGTGGGACGCGGGATTTGCTCAAATGGGCGGAAATGAGCGTCAAAACGATAAATAATGCATGGGGCGCCATTCCTTTGTGTTGGTACAGCGTTATGGACGGGCGTTCACTGCGGTCGCTGGCGGATGCCGTGGCTGAAAACCAACAAACGATGGGTTGGTATGCCAAGAGGGGTATCCCGGTGGAAGTGAACGAGTCCCACCAGTGGAGTTTGCGCGACGCCCACGATTCGTTGGCGGTTTGTATGGCTTTTCTTGCCGCTTACAATGCTAAAAAAATGGGGGTTCGTCATTATGTGTCTCAATTGATGTTCAATACCCCGCCCGGGACTTCCGCGGCCATGGATATCGCTAAAATGTTGGCGAAAACAGAGCTTATAGAATCTCTTCAGGATGAAGGTTTCACAGTTTTCAGGGAAATGCGGGCAGGAATCGCCCACTTTTCTGCGCACCCCGAAGTGGCCAAAGGGCAACTGGCGGCTTCCGCCGTCATCAGCCTGGCGCTAAAACCTCATATCTTACATGTGGTGGGGTTCAGTGAAGGGGATCACGCGGTTTTCCCTAAAGAAATTATTGAGAGCTGCAACATTATTCAAGGTGTCTTGTACAATTGCCTCCCTGGTTTGCCGGATATGGTCGGGGACCCGATGGTACAAAAACGAAAAACGCAACTATTGGAGGAGGCGAATGTACTGTTGCAGGCAATAAAAAAACTCGGTGTAAATTTGGGTCGCGGCGAAGATCCCTGGAGTGATCCGCAAGTCATAGAGAAAGCGATTCAAACGGGTTTATTGGATACGCCGCATTTCAGGGAGAATCCCCATCTATGCGGGAAGATTATCACCCGATTGATAGAAGGCGCCTGGTATGCGGTGGATGAGGAGACGGGAAATGTATTATCGGAAAAAGATAGAGTGGCGCGAATCTAACTCATATCAAAAGTTTTTGCGGGGGGTCCAGGGGGGCGGTTTTTTCAAAAAAAGCCCCCCTGGCCGCCGGAGGCAGGAGGTAAAAAAATGTCAGGAATAGCAGGAATTTTCGCACCGGGAGGTCAGGATGTTGTGGAAGGGATGTTGGACAGGATGGCACATCGTGGTCCCGCGGGAAGGAAAATCATAGAAACCGAGGGAGCTACTTTAGGTATTGCCTGGACGGGGTTGCAAGAAACATCCGCGACAGTGTTGGAACAGGAGCAAATTCTTCGCGATGAGGCCGGCAGCGAACATTGCGCGGAAGTAAAAATAAGCGGCGGACACCCGTCGCTTATGCGCGATCCATTGGGAGTGGCGCCGTTGTATTACGGCACCAACAGCGAGGGTGTCCTGGGTTTTGCGTCGGAAGTAAAGGCATTGGCGGAGTTTACGCCCAACGTATCCGAATTACCGCCGGGGTATCGTTTCGACGGCAACCGGTTGGATTTATATTTTCAATTGAAAGAAAAACCTCCGGTTGATGACCCGGTTGAGGTTATAATAGAGGAACTTTATCGGCGGTTGGCGGCGGCGGTAGAAAAACGGATCAATGGGGATATGATGGGATCATGGCTCTCCGGGGGACTGGATTCCAGTACCCTGGCGGCGTTGGCGCGTCCGCATGTACGTATTCTTCATACTTTTGCCGCGGGGCTTGCCGGCGCCCCCGACCTGGAATTTGCCCGTGAAGTGGCCGCATTTATCGATTCCCAACACCATGAAGTGGTGCTTACCCTGGATAGCATGTTGGAAGTACTGCCCAAAGTCATTTATCACCTGGAATCCTTCGATGCCTTGTTGGTACGTTCCAGTATTACCAATTACATGGCCGCCAAACTTGCCTCCGATTATGTTGCCGAGGTATTTTCCGGGGAAGGCGGCGATGAACTCTTTGCCGGATACGAATATCTTAAAGCCCTGGACCCGGCAATGCTGCCCGGTGAATTAATCGATATTACCGGCAGGCTCCACAATACCGCCCTGCAGCGGGTAGACCGGAGCGCTGCCGCCCATGGAACAGTGGCCCATGTGGCGTTCCTGGACCCGGATGTGGTCGAATATGCGCACCGCATCCCGGTTAAATATAAAATTCGTGATGGCGTGGAAAAATGGATCCTGCGCCGGGCCATCGAAGGAAAACTGCCGGACCGGGTTTTGAACAGGACAAAAGCCAAATTCTGGGAAGGCGCGGGAGTTAAAGAACACCTTGCGCAGTACGCTGAAGGGCATATTACCTCAGATGATTTCAACCGGGAACGCACATTGAAGAATGGCTGGCTGCTGGACAGTAAAGAGGAACTGATGTACTACCGGATTTTTAAGGAATACTTCGGGAACCTTGAAAACCTATCCTGGATGGGTCGAACAAAAAAGTAAAGGAGTCAGCGATGGGATTTGATGTTTATTCCTGGGTGGCGATACCACTGTTGATATTCTTAGCGCGGATAGCTGACGTAACGTTGGGGACGCTTCGGTTTATATTTATATCTAGGGGTTACCGGTGGTTAGCGCCGGCTGTGGGATTTTTCGAGGTAATCATCTGGCTGGTGGCCATCCGCGAAGTACTGGTAAACTTGAGAAATTTCGTATGTGTACTGGCTTACGGTCTCGGGTTTGCGGCGGGAAATTTTATCGGGCTGTGGCTGGAAGAAAAACTCTCCATCGGTATGGTATTGGTAAGAATCTGGTTGAAACATAACCAAAACGGGCTAATGAACTTTCTCAAGGATCATGAATACGGCTATACTATTGTGGAAGGAGAAGGCACCAGGGAAAAAAGCAAAATCCTGTTTACCATTATCAAGCGGAAAAACCTTGAACTTGTATTGGCCGCCATATCGCAGTACGCCCCCAGTGCTTTTTATACCATTGAAAGCATTCGCTCGGCCAGAGAAGGCGTTTATCCCCTGGAGGAGCATTCTTCTTTCGGTAAACTTTTTCGAAAGCTTCGAAAATCGAAATAGCTTATTACTTTTGTTTCTTTTTAGATATTCGACGAAGAACGAATTTTTCAATTTCCACGATAACGTAAATCAGAAGTGCTATCAAAAAAATGCCTTCCCAGGCATCCAGGGTAATCGGCGCGCTGTGAAAAAAGCGATTCATAACGGGGGAATAGGTAAAGAGCATCTGTAAAAAAATCATAATTAATACGCCGGAAATCAACCAACGGTTCGAAAATACCCCCAGGGCGAACATAGACCGCGACAGGGAACGGCAATTCAAAAGATAGAAAAGCTCTCCGATAACCAAAACACCAACGGCCGCTGTCCGCGCTGCTTCAATACTTACCCCGTTATTTATTTCATAGAAAAAGATTCCAAAAACTCCAATGGCCAAAAGTAAGCCCACCCAGACGGTTCGCACGATTAGATACCCGGTCATAATCGGAATTTTGGGGTCACCGGGGGGCCGCTGCATCAAATCCGGTTCCTTGGCCTCAAAAGCCAACATCATGCCCAGGCATAGAGCGGTAGTCATGTTTATCCACAGTAATTGAACCGGCGCAATGGGAAGCACCATACCCCCAAAAATGGCAGCCATGATGGCAATTGCTTCACCTAAGTTTGTCGGCAATGTCCAGACAAAGAATTTTTTTAAGTTATCAAAGACGCAGCGCCCTTCTTCAACGGCGGCTTCGATCGAAGCGAAATTATCATCGGTTAAAATCATATCCGCTGCTTCTTTGGCGACTTCTGTACCGGTGCGTCCCATAGCAATACCTATATTGGCTTGTTTTAGGGCCGGCGCGTCATTGACCCCGTCCCCGGTCATCGCAACGATATAACCTTTTGTCTGAAGGGCTTTAACAAGTCTCAACTTTTGCTCCGGGGTTACGCGGGCAAAAACGCTAACGCGGGCCACAGCGTCCTGCAATTGGTCGTCATTCATATTTTCAAGTTCACTCCCGCTCAACGCTGCCGGGCCTTTGACCGACTCTTCCACGTCAAGGCGGTTTTTTATATTTAATTGCCCGGCAATGGCTTTGGCCGTCAGCACGTGATCGCCGGTTATCATTTTCACAAGAATTCCCGCGGAATGACAACGCCGCACGGCTTCAATCGCTTCTTTACGTGGAGGATCGATCATTCCCTGCAACCCCAAAAATGTCAGTGAGCCGGTAATATCGCCGTGATCGATTTTGTCTTTCCGCGAAGTAATACTGCCGCGGGCAAAGGCAAGCACTCTCAGCCCTTTGGCCGCCATAATTTCAACCTGCCGGTCAATAAGGGCATGGTTTAAAGGATGGCTGTCGCCATTTTCATCAAGATAATTAACGCATTTGGCTAATATTTTCTCTGCCGAACCTTTTAAATATATAATCCCTTCTCCACCCGGTAAAATATTAAGCGTTGCCATATATTGATATTCCGATTCAAAGGGTATCGAATCTTTGCGGGGCAAAGAAGGCATTCCCCCGGGAAATAAATTCTTTCCTTTATGGGCGGAAACAATAAGGGCGGCCTCGGTGGGGTCGCCTTCCACCTGGAACAACTCTTGCTGCTCTACGATCCTGGTGTCATTACATAATAGGCCCGCCGTCAAGCATTCCTTAAGGGCGACGGAAGATATTTCCCCGGGCTTTCCCGAAAGCCCTTGAATAGACCCCTCAAAACCATATCCCACCCCGGAAACTTGATATATTTGGCCTGCGCTGTAGATTTCCTGTACAGTCATTTGATTCTCGGTAAGCGTCCCGGTTTTGTCGGAACAAATAACGCCGGTACTGCCGAGGGTTTCCACTGCCGGTAACTTTCGAATGACAGCGCGACGTTTAGCCATCCTGGCCACACCTATCGCTAAAGTAATGGTTACGGCCGTAGGCAACCCTTCAGGGATCGCCCCTACCGCAAGTGCAATGGCGGCCATAAACATTTCCGCGGCCGATTCACCTCTAAGTACTCCAACAGCAAATGTAAGTGCGGCCAATCCCATGATAACGAATAAAAGATAACGGCTAAAGTTGGCTATTTTTATGGTAAGAGGTGTTTCCAACTCTTCAGCCGTGGTAATCAACTCTGAGATTCGTCCCACCTCGGTGGCGTCTCCCGTGGCGGTAACGACAGCTTTGCCCCTGCCATAGGTAACAAAAGTAGAGGCATAAAGCATATTTAATCTATCCGCCAAAACAGTTTTGTTATCCAGGGGATTTATACTCTTCTCAACCGGGACGGATTCCCCGGTAAGGGGCGACTCATTGGATTGCAGGTCCCTGCACTGCACGAGACGCATGTCGGCGGTAATTTTATCGCCTGAGGCGATCATAACCACGTCCCCGGGAACCAACTGGGTTGATGAAATATGCTGTTCTTTACCGTCCCTTAATACGGAAACGGAAGAAGTCATTGAGCGAGAAAGGGATTCAATGGCTTTTAACGCTTTTGATTCCTG
>JAUPLE010000252.1 GCA_030837085.1 Acidobacteriota bacterium
ACGCTCTTCCGATCTGCAAGATCGATTTTCCGGTTAATACCGCCGGCTTTTCGTGCAAGTTTAATAATTTCTTCCGTTATCGAATCGTGCATGGCGAATAACGTGGTTGGATGAAATTTTTTCACGTGCCGAAGCAATGATTCTCCCGTGGGGCATTTTCTGCCAGCGTTCGGAAATCCCTGAATCAAGCCATTCAGTTCGGATTCGAGATTTATCTGTTTTGAGCTGCCCTCGGCATAGTTATGGTTTATTGAAGAATACACGGCGAGTTTGAGATATTCGGATTGGGTAAAAGTGCAGTTGTGGTATGTTGGTAATTGGATATGCTGTTTTAAAATTTTGTTAACGAGAGGTCCTGTTTTAGCGGCCATCTGCTCGGCTGTGGGCTTCTTCGCCCTGCCGCAGATGACGCCAAATTCTTCCAAGGTCTTGTTTGGATTGAACAGAGAACCACTGTATCCATGAGCGGGATCTCGGTGAACGATGGCCCTGCTCGATTATATCTCGCATACCAGATCATTGTCTTCAACCATTTATGTGGTATCTTTAAAAAAAATGCGAAAATTTTCTGTGAATAAAAAGATCGTGATCGTCAATTAGTGAAATGGCCCCCCTGCGCTAGGATTTTTAACACTTTTATTATGAATTGGGTGGGGGCCCCGCACTGTTCGAACCCATTGAATAGAAGGGTTCCAAACATCAGGGTCGTCATATCTGGAATACCCGGTCTACTGTTTAAGGCGGACAACAACATGTTGGAATATTCCCAAAGATTATACAAACACATCGAAAATAGGAAGTAGAACCAACGGATTACATAATTTTTTGATGTGGTCTTTGCCTTGAATTTTTTCATTTCACGGAACGCAGTTTCAATACCCCATCGCTTCGCATACAACTTATTCAATTGCCGAGTATGCATCCGATCCACTTCCATATTGGTAAAGTAACACATCCTCTCCATGTCATCATCAAGGACTACCACCAAATTTGTCTGAACATTCTTGTCACGATCCCGATTTTTAACAACGAATGGAATGATTTTTGGGGGCTGTTGGGCTCTTATCGCCCAAAGGGTTCGAGATGTCATTATTGCAGGAGTGAGATATTTCACACCCATGGCGTCGAAGGTGGAGTACACCTCCGTTGAATGAAATCCACGATCCATACAGACTAAACCGATCTCGATTCTTTCTTTTGCGTATGCGATAAGGTCAGCGACAACTTCATGTTTCTTGAATCCTTCAGCTACGGGAATCGCCCTGATGACTAATCGGCAATGTTTTTCGGTGACGGTCAAGGTCGCAAACCGGTAGGCGTTGGTGGTGCCAAGTTTGTATTCCGTTCCGACAACCATTGGATCATTTTTATTACCGTAATAACGTTCATCGGTGAGGTCTATAGCTACTGTCACGGGGCCGTTTAACAACCCCCTGTTCTTTGCCATAAGAATGACATCATCTGTCGCCTGTTGATAAGACCTACTTAGTTCGTCCTTACTGAACTTTTTCAGGTGATGGAAAAGGGCTCCTGCGGTTGGGCACAAGGTTTCCGAACCGAATTTCAGATTATACGAGCTCCCCTCTGCATAACAATGATGAGTTCCCGCATACGTCAAGAGCTTAAAATAATCATAGCGTGTGAACTTACAGTTGTGGTGGGTCTTGAATTTCAGATTCGGTAGTAAAATTCTCTTTGCAAGTCCCAGTACCTTATGGGTCAATCTGCTTCGCTCCTGAGTTTTGTCTATATCGTGCGTTTTCTCGATTTTACTATGAGCGGGGCGGAAATCCTTCACCGATTATCTCCTGGGAAAATTGTTTATTTTGGACACGCTTTCCCAACCATATTCACCATATATGGTTATTTCACCACTATCACCATTTACCGGTTAATAATAAATAACTTATGGTGAAAATGGATATTGTGGTGAAAATGGCTAAGCCATTCATAGTTCAAGTTAAAGATGAGAAACAGAGGCGGATCATCGTCGATAAACGAGCATGGGACGAAGAGGAGTTAAAGAAAAACGATTACATTGAAGTAACGATAAAAAAAGTCAAAACAGGAAAATAAAAATTAGTTATCCCACTTCACAAATTTAAACGTCCGGAAACCGGAACAGGGATTTCCAATATCGTTAATCACTTTTCGAATACGCTCTTTACCAATATCTGCTATTGTGGAATAACCTGCTTTAGACGCTTCAGAATCGACATTTTTGGGTTCCGCTAACTGTACCATAATGAATTTACGATTACACCCATCCTCTTCATTTAACGCGAGAACTGCATGAGCGGTAGTGGATGAGCCAGAGAAGAAATCAAGGACGAGATCATCCTTGTTGGATCCAAGTTTTAGCAATTCAATAATGAGACCACACGGTTTGGGATTATCAAAAATGGTGGAAATCCCGAATAATTCTTTCATTTCTAATGATCCCCGTGTATTGAGTGGAACGAAATCCCACAATGTTGTATTAGGTGCCCCTTCTTTGACGTCGGATAGGAACCTTTTCAATTTTGGTCTTCTATCTCCGTTATCCCCGAAATAGATCCCGCCCTTGCTGATTAAACCATCAATTTTTTTTTTGTTAAATCTCCAGTTACCGTTTGAAGTAGGGAAGTGTTCTTCTCCAGCGATTGGGTTAACAATCGGAAAATAAAGGGATTTAACATATCTCCCACCTTTAACATTTGACATTAAGTCCCCTGCAGTCCACGGTCCTTTAGGGTGATTATCAGGATTTTGATAACGTTCTACCTGCTTGGGGGTTCTTGGCCGCAAGTTTAATAGTATTTTACGAATGTTTCTCGCATAAAAAAGGATGTACTCATGTGCAGCTCCAATTACCTTGTCATTCGGAGGTGTGTTCTTTTTCTTCCATATGATTTCTTCAACAAAATTTTCCTCGCCAAAAATCTCATTCAGGATTTGACGAAGGTTATAAACCTCATGATCATCAATTGAGATAAAAATTACACCATCTTCTGTCAGCAGAGTTCTGGCTAAAAATAAACGGGGGAACATCATGCTTAGCCAATTTGAATGGAATCGGCCGGCAAGGTCCCCGTTTTGGGATAATGATGACTTCTTTTTTTCTTTACTATTTCCATTATTAACATTGTATGACTGTATCGATTCCGAATACTTGTCAGGATAGATAAAATTTTTTCCAGTGTTATACGGGGGATCAATATAGATCATCTTGATTTTGCCACGGAAGGAGTTTTGAAGGATTTTTAAAACATCGAGGTTGTCACCTTCTATGAAGAGATTTTCTGCTGTATCCCAATTAACGGACTCCTCGTAAACTGGTTCTAATGATCCTAATGCAGGGGGATGGATCAAACGATAACAATCCCGTTTTCCTTTCCAGGTCAGCCCAAATTGCTCTTCATCGGAATCAATTTCAGAACTCAACGCCAGTTGAAGACGTTCCCAGTTAATTTTTCCTTCGACAAATACTTCCGGAAATAGGGAGCGGGTAGCATTTTGTCGTTCTTTGGAAATAAATTTTCGTTTATTATTGATAGGATTGGCTCCTTTATGCATCTGATACTATTTTGGATGAAAGCATGAATAAAGGTAACCTCGTGTTTTTCAACGGATTAGATAAAACCCCTGCAGGCATCTGAAATGTGCCATTTCTCCCTATAGGATAATTTCCCACTATGGATGACTATCAGCGCGCATTACGAAGTGAACACTCCATATTGACGCCTATTTCGATACAATATCGCATACAATATCGCGTATTATTTTGAATATAGTGTCAAAAAAAATGAGCAAAAAATGCTAATATATTGCAAAACTTTAAATGCCATAGTTTTGAATATTGTAATAGATACAGGGAACCTGTAGCGAATGTAGGAAGTAATACAGGAGATAATAAAATGGCCGAAGAAAAAAAGACCGACAACAACAAAGAACAGAAATTCAGAGCACTTGCAGAGGCCCGGTTAGAGAAGGCAGTTCATACAATCGAACTCATTGCCCCCTTATCGGATAAAAACAGGTACACGTATACAGATGAGCAGGTGAAGTATATTCTCAGGACATTGAGAGAATCTGTGAAGACCGTAGAAAATGCCTTTCAGGGCAAAGTAGAGAAGAAGATCTCCCTTCCGTGAGCGTTAATTATGCAAGATCTAGCCACCCAAATTTTAAATGCGCAGACCGAAGAAGACGTGGATAAAATAATCGAAAATGCCTATTTTAGTGAAGGGTCTTGGAAATCTTTGGGTGGCATAGATAAAAATTATGGGCTGGTAGAGAACCAACAATCTCATCCTGTTGGAGCACTTGTGGAAAAAATCACAAATGCGTGGGATGCCATACTGATGAAAAAATGCGTCCAAGCAGGGATAATTCCCACCAGTCCAGAAGCCCCCGATAGTATGGAAGAATCTCTCACACAATTTTTTGGAGAGCCTAAGGATCGGGAGAAAAATCAAAACGCTATCGCTCAGTTAATTAAAATTGAAGCTGATGGTGGCAAGCTTGAACCAAATATTACCATCATTGATGAAGGTATAGGTCAGGAGCCTAAAAATTTCGAAGGGACGTTTTTATCACTACTCCGAGTAGGAACGGGAAAAGAGGGCGTCCGGTTTGTCCAAGGCATGTATGATATGGGATCATCGGGGGCCTTACACTACTGTGGAAAGCCCATTATTGGGCGAGGATATGAACTAATTATCTCCCGGTCAGCAATTTCAAAGGGTTCTTGGGGCTGGACACTGATCAGAAAAAATCGGGAGAAAGAAAAATTTGAATATTTTGTGCATCAGGGTCAGATCCCATCATTTGAATGCGAGCAGTTCTACAGAAAGGCAGATGGAACAATAATTAAACTATTCAACTATCAGCTGCTCCACAAATCGACAAGTACCACGGATTTAAGAAACAACATTGACCTGTTTGTAATGGACGCTCACTTACCGATAAAAATGGTTGAGAAACGAGCTTCATTAAATCCGTCAGTAGAGGAAATTACTACAACCGGTAATAGGGGCAAACTGCTCAAGCAACCCCAACTGATCGAGAAACGGTTTGTAGTTGAACGAGATTTTGGCAGATGCGGGATGAGGAAAATTGAGTTTTTTGTTTTTAAGGATGACAAAGAACTCGCAGATTTTGATAAAAAACGGGGCAAATCGGGAGAAGTTTCAAAAAGAATCAAACGCAGATTCACGACGGACAAAAGTGTAATATTTTTCACAATCAACGGTCAAACCCATGGCTCACTGGGAAAAAGCTTCATAAAAACAAGGTGTAAGAAGCCATTATTAGAAAAGGATCTTTTCATTCACATCGATTTTTCTGGCATAAAAAAGGCCGATCAAACCGATTTGTTCATGCCATCAAGAGACAAGATGCGCGAGACTGATGTTACAATCGATATGGAAAATATTATTCTGGAATGTATCCGAGATGATGAAAATTTAAAGGAATTGCATGAAGCGCGTGCACAAAGACTAACCGAGAAAAGTGTGAGCGATTTTGATTTCGTGAATAAGTTTTTCTCTAAACTGGTCACAAAAAACCCGGCGTTTATAAAGTATCTAAAAAGTGGGGGGAAAGTACCCAATCCAAGGAAACATGGAGTTGTAAAGAAGGGTGAGTACAAACCCTCCCTTTTCCCGACGTTTTTTAAAATAAAAAACTGGGATGAACAAAAAGGTGAATACTCTAAGGATGTTCCGATAAACAGTAAGGGGTATAACCTTTCATTTGAGCTGAATGCACCAAATGACTATCTCGATAGGGAAGAGTATCCTGGAACAATGAGTGTCAAACCTGATGTTATGATTATGCGAAAGCTAATGGATGGGACCCTATTACTACGGTTTAAACCACTTGATGCTGCGAAAGAAGGCGATAGTCACCATATCACAATTTCCGTTTCTGTGGAGGGGAAGGAGTCTTTAACTCAAGATTTTAAGGTAAAATATGTTGCCCCATTACCTGAACCGGAACCAGGTACTCATAAAAGAGAGAGAACAACCAAATCTCGCGGACCTTGGCATTCCCGACCCGATAACGGTGAAAAAGGAACAATGGGACGATCACGACTGGGATGGCGAGGATATTGTAAAGATTGTTGAATTAAATGGAACCGGAAATGCAAGCGAACTAAAAATCTTCATCAATATGGATGCGAATAGTTTGATCGAATACCTCCGAAATAATCGTATAATGGTGGATACAAGAATCGCTGCGATCAGCGAGATCTACAAAATAGGGATTCTCATTTACAGATTGGTCTCATATCTGGAATTAAAAGAAAAATTCGGTGAGGAATCAGTTCCAGTGGATGAAATTGTCGCAACATCGATGAAGGGAGTGGCCAGAACACTCCTTGACCTTCAAATTAATGAACAAATAGTAAAAATGATGGCGAATGAATAATATGCCCTTTTTTGGATTCAACAATCTCGATCGAATCAAAGCGCGCAATATTCGCGAGTTTTGACGAACCCATGAACCTAGGTATACTTCCACTGAAAATATCCTCTGTCGGAAATCTACTTTCGGATCTACTGCGAAAGATGAACTGACTGACATTATCGTAATAAACGAACCCCGGTAGCCGACAGACCGACCGGGGTTGGAAAAAAGATCTACTTCCGACCGGTCTTTGACACTTTTTTTGATGGTTTAATCGGTCCGGGTGGATTTGTATGGGCCGGTAACTCGTCACCATGAGGGTGAGTGTGTGGGGTGTGACGGGGGGGTAGGGCAGGTTTCGGTGCGGCCTTATGCTCCTTATGCGGCAGGGGATTGTTTACTGGATGATGGCG
>JAUPLE010000253.1 GCA_030837085.1 Acidobacteriota bacterium
AAACAAAAAAAGGAACCAAAATCGCTGTCCTGGGAGTTATTCAAACCGATAGAGACTCCCATATCCCCTCTGCACATCCCGGTAAACTCAAAGGCCTGGTGTTTTCCGATGGCGTTGAAACTGCCCGGCAATACCGTTATTTAAAGAAAAAAAGCAATGTTTTTATCGCCCTAACCCACCTGGGGGCTGATATCGATGAAGTACTGGCCCAACAAATGCCCGAGTTGGATATAATTGTCGGCGGGCACAGCCACACAACTATCCTGGACCCCAAAGAAAGCAACGGCGTACTCATTACCCAGGCCGGCAGTAATGCGAAGTACCTGGGACGCATCGAATTCACGGTGGAAAATGGCAAAATCACTCGTAAGAAAGGCGAATTGATCGACGTGGCGTCTCTAACAACCGAAGACCCCGAAATAAAAGCCATGATTACAAAATTCAATGATAACCCGGAATTCAATCGAATCATTACCAACCTGCCTATGGAACTCATTGGCCCAGACGAACTGGGAAACCTGATTACGGATGCCATCAGGAATATCGATCACCTGGATATCGCGTTTCACAACCAGGGCGGAATCCGTCTTGACCGGTTAGGTCCGGAGGTCCGGTTGAAAAATATCTATAAGATGCTGCCCTTTGACAACGATATTGTTCAATTTGAAATGATCCCGGCAGAGATTAAAACTCTTCTCCAACATACTTATCGGAAAGAGAAAGGCTTTGATCTCAAAGTATCCGGTATCGAATACACAGTCCTGGTGACGCCGGCTTCCGAACCGGGAAAACCATTTACCGTAAAAGATATTGAATTAAGAGATGAAGCCGGTAATTTATTGGATGAGAGTAAAACGTATAAAGTCGGTATAAACGATTACATAGCCTCCAGGTATACGTTTACGCACAAGGACCCCGGTAAAGCGCTTAAAACACTACTCGCACCGCTCCTGATCGATTATCTTCAAAAGGGAGGGGATGTATGTAAAAATATAAAAAAAATACGGACGCACGAAAAAGAGGTGAATGAATAATGGCACAATTGTATTTTCGCTATTCGACGATGAATGCAGGAAAATCCACTGAGATTTTGAAGATCGCTCACAATTATGAAGAGCAGAACAAGAAGGTATTACTTTTTACCCCGGCCATCGACGACCGCTATGGCAAAGGTAAAATCACTTCCCGGATGGGCTTTCAGCGGGATGCCGTCATTTTTTACAGTAATACGGATGTGTATAAAAAAGCCGAGGAAGTGAGACCCGATTGTATATTGATCGATGAAGGGCAGTTTTTGACGAGGGAGCAGGTGATTCACTTAACTCATATTGTAGACCGGTTAAATATCCCGGTGATTGTTTACGGGCTAAAAAACGATTATCGCAATCATTTGTTTTCCGGGAGTGAAGCGTTATTGTTGTTTTCCGACAAAATCGAGGAAGTAAAAGCCGTATGTTGGCATTGTCATAAGAAGGCCACGATGTTGATCAAGTTCAAGGATGGCAAGCCCGTGAATGAAGGGCCGCAGATCGAGTTAGGCGGCAATGACAAATATGTTTCCGTGTGCCGGAGGTGCTATTCTGAAAAACTAGAGTTGAAATAATAAAAAGTTTTGGGAAGTCCAGAAACCCTTTTTCAAAAGGGTTTCTGGTTACCGAAGGTATGGTATTGACTCTTTTTTCCAAAGATGGTACAGTTCAATCTAATGTAACAGGACAGAAATTTAAAAATGGATATAAAAAAAGAAAAACCACTGGTGATAGGCGTAGCCGGGGGCAGCGGCTCGGGCAAAACCACTATCATCAATGCCATCATTAAAGAACTGGAAGGAATAGACATCGTCACCCTCCAGCATGATTCCTATTATAGGGACAACACCCACCTGCCCATGGAGGAAAGAATATTAATCAATTACGATCACCCCGACGCATTGGAAACAGACCTCCTGGTGCGGCATTTAAAAGAGTTGATTGCCGGCCGGGAAATACAGATGCCCATTTATGATTTTACCATTCACAACCGAAAACACGAGGGAATTCAAAAAAAACCGGCCCCGGTAATTATCGTAGACGGCATTCTGATTTTCGTGGAGGAGGAACTCAGGGAACTCATGGATGTCCGGATATTCGTCGATACCGATGACGATATCCGTTTTATTCGGCGGTTGAAGCGGGACATGAGAGAGCGCGGCCGCACCATGGAATCAGTCATCAACCAGTACCTGGAAACCGTGAAACCCATGCACAGCGCTTTTGTACAACCCAGTTTACGACATGCGCATGTAATCATTCCCGAAGGATACAGCGCCGTCTCAGCCGGGATGGTGATTAATATGATTCGGCAACATATCCACTCGCCTTTCCATTTATCAATTGCAGAGAATAAAGGAGCATACAATGGTTGAAAAAAAATATATAGGAGCAGAAGAGCTATTGGAAGATTCGTTTCGATTAGCCTCAAAAATCTATCAAAGCGGGTTCAGGCCCAATTTCATCGTCGGCATCTGGCGTGGGGGCACGCCGGTGGGCATTGCTGTCCAGGAACTACTCGATTACCTGGGCGTTAAAACCGATCACATCGCCATACGTACTTCCGCTTATGACGGAATTGATCAGCGAAGCAAACAAATACGTGTCCATGGCCTCGATTATATCATCCACACCATCGATGCCGAGGATGCGCTGTTGATCGTGGATGACGTTTACGATTCCGGGTTGAGCGTCAAAGCCGTGGTGGATACCCTGCAAGAAAAAGCCCGCAAAAACACACCCAACGAAATTCGCATCGCCACCGTTTACTATAAACCGACCAATAATGAGACCGACCGGGCTCCCGATTATTATATCCATGAAACCAATAAATGGCTAATCTTCCCCCACGAAGTGACCGGCCTCAGCCGTGAAGAAATTTATGCCAACAAACCCATTGTCAAAAAAATAATCGAAGGAGTAGAAAGACAATGAAAATAACCAGGGAGTTTATCGAAAAAATACCCAAAACCGATTTACATTTGCATTTGGATGGTTCCATCCGGTTGTCAACGTTGATCCAACTGGCCCAGGAGAATGATATCCCGCTGCCGGCTCATACCGAGAAAGACTTAAAGGCCAAAGTATTCAAAAACAAATATCAAAACCTGGAAGAGTATTTACAGGGATTTAGTTACATAGGTGCAGTTTTGCAGAGCGAATCGTCTTTGGAAAGAGTCTCATATGAATTGGCGATGGATAATATCGCCGAAGGGGTACGGTATATTGAGGTCCGGTTCGCGCCCCAGCTTCACCAACACAAGCACCTCGGAATCATCAATGTATTAAAAGCAGTAAACCGGGGATTATACAAAGCCGCGGAAGAGTTTAATGCCAATGCCAGTGTCCAGACCGGGCAGGACGTCAATTTTGCTTACGGGATCATCGTCTGCGCCATGCGTATGTTCGATTATGGATTTTCAGAGTATTTCGACGCCCTTTTAGACGTGCATAAACATTCCGAGCGCAAATGGATATTCTCCCTGGCATCCCAGGAGTTGGTAAAGGCGTCTGTCGAGGCCCGGGACCGTTTCAGTATACCCATTGTCGGATTCGACCTGGCAGGCCAGGAAAAAGGTTATCCCGCGGTAGACCACAAACCCGCCTATGCCCTGGCCCATAAGAACTTCTTAAAAAAGACCGTTCACGCAGGTGAAGCTTTCGGCCCGGAAAGCATTTTCCAGGCCATTACCGAACTCAATGCCGACCGTATCGGGCACGGCGTCCACCTCTTTAATACCCAGATGATCTATAACGAAGAAATCGAGGACAAACAAGCTTACGTAGAGAACCTGGCCCAATACATCGGCGACCGCCGAATCACCATGGAAGTCTGTTTGACATCCAATATGCAAACCATACCCGAATTCAAGGAACTCAAAGACCACTCCTTCGGGAAAATGCGGGAATACGGACTTTCCGTAACCATATGCACCGATAACCGACTGGTCTCTTCCACCACTATCACCAATGAGATCATGAAAGCCGTGGAAACCTTCGATATCACGGCCAAAGAATTAAAAAACCTGATCGCCTATGGATTTAAACGCAGCTTTTACCCCGGCACCTATCTTGAGAAACGGAATTACGTTCGCAAGGTATTGGATGTCTTTGAAGCAGTTGAGAAGCAGTTTAAATGAAAAATTTTACGGGGTCCAGGGGCGGTTTTTTAAAAGAGCCCCTGGTCAATATCAATTATTAATTAAAAATAAAGGCAGGCAAACATGAATATCGAAACCATTATAAGAGGAATTATCGGGATTCTATTGATATTGGGAATCGCGTTTTTGTTTTCCAACAACAAGCGTAAAGTCAACTGGCGGTTAGTATCCATTGGCCTCGGCATGCAGTTGATCTTTGCCATATTCATCATCCACGGCGAGCGCATGGGTTCGTGGTTTTTTATGTTAGGCTGGCCCAAGAAGATTGTTGAATGGCTCGGTAGTGTTGTGATCCAATTTTTGGTATTTATCGGGAAAGGATCGGAATTCGTATTCGGGGTTTTGTCGTACTCTCCTGGGACCAAAGGTTCGCTTGGGTACTTTTTTGCTTTTAATGCCTTGCCTACCATCATCTTTTTCGCGGCGCTTACCGCCGTATTGTATTACCTCGGCATATTACAGGCCGTGGTCAAAGGAATGGCCTGGTTAATGGCCCGGCTCCTGGGCACCAGCGGCGCCGAATCCCTATCCAACACCGCCAATATCTTTTTAGGACAGACAGAAGCGCCCATACTCATCAGGCCATACATATCCAGTATGACCCAGTCGGAACTCTATACCATTATGGTGGGGGGTATGGCCACCGTGTCCGGGGGCGTGATGGCCATTTACGTTCAACTGCTGGGAAGTTCCATGGCCGAAGCCCAGGGAATCACCGTGGCCGCGGCCCAACTCAGGTTCGCCGTGCATTTAATCACCGCCAGTGTGATGGCCGCCCCCGCTTCCCTTGTAATCGCCAAAATCCTTTACCCGGAAACCGAGACGCCCCAGACCAAAGGCGTAGTAAAAGTTAAAGTAGAGAAAGGCGGCTCCAACATAATCGAAGCCGCTGCCAACGGGGCGTCTGACGGTTTAAAACTCGCCCTCAATGTCGGCGCCATGCTTATCGTTTTTATCGCCTTCATTTATCTGATTAATTTTCTACTGGGCGAAGCAGGCAGCCTCCTGGGCGTCAATACCTGGCTCATAGCAAAATTCGGGAAACCTCTTTCCATGGAATTAATCCTGGGATTGATCCTCAAATATGTTGCCATAGGGATTGGGGTTCCGGTCAAAGACGCTTTGAATTTCGGCAGTCTTTTCGGTACGAAAGTCGTGCTCAATGAATTCGTAGCTTACATCAATTTTACCGATATCGTCAAAACCGGCGTCATGAGCGACAAAGCAGTTACCATGGCCACATTTGCCTTATGTGGGTTTGCCAATTTCTCATCGATCGCCATCCAGGTGGGAGGTATTTCTCCTATGGCGCCTGAACGAAAAAAAGACATTGCCGCGTTAGGATTAAAAGCCGTGTTAGGTGGTTCGCTGGTAACACTATTGACTGCCGCACTGGCCGGGATACTCATTCACAGCGCGTAATAAAACGGGGGGCTTTTTTCGAAAAAACCGCCCCCCTACCCCCCCACAAAAGCTTTTGATATAACTATTCTGATCCCTAACCCCCAATCCATTTTCAACGGTTGCCATTTTTTTATGTTTATGATATATATTAAAATATGGAATACGCATTAGAAGAACGAATCGGTAACCCGGATCTTTTTTCCGGCAGAAAAGAGGAACTCACTTATTTTCTTAAGTGGATAAACGATATCAAAGAAAGAAAATCCCAAAGCTCGGCGCTGCTGGCCCGCCGTAAAATGGGGAAAACCGCACTCATGGAACGACTGTTTAATATCACTTTTTTTAAAAACAGCGGTGTAATACCCTTTTATTATGAAATCAAGGAAATAAAAATGTGGGTGAAGGACTTTTGTAAAGATTTTTTTCTCACCTTCATTTACCAGTATATTGCTTTCAAATCCCGGAATCCGGAATATCTTAGACCACAATCGCGAAGCAATTTTGAGGAAGTTGCCAGGATCGCCCAAAAAGAGGGGCTTGATTATCTATGTGCCATCATAAACGATGCCGCCCATGCCGCGGCTCACGAGGAGCTCAATATTCTCTGGGAAATTGTTCGCGACGCGCCTAAAACCATCGCCGCCAGGAGGAATGAGTACATTGTGCAGATGATCGATGAGTTCCAGTTTTTAAATGCCATGATCTACCGGGATAAAAACATGAAAATCCAGGCAAACGACCTGGCCGGCGGGTATTTAAGCAGCGCCGAAAGCAAAATCGCCCCGCTGCTGGTTTCCGGCAGTTGGGTCGGTTGGTTAATGAACCTGTTAATGATGATGTTACCGGCGCGGTTCAGGTACGAATTCCTCGAAAATATGCCCGAAGAAGAAGCAATCGAAATGGTCTATAAATATTCCCAATTTTTCGAAGTACCGGTAACCGAAGAAACCGCTTACCTGCTTGCCCAAATGGCGGAAGGCAGCCCTTTTTATATCAGCGCTATTATACGTTCCCGGTACCGGGATAAAAACCTGACCACCATCGACGGACTTACGAAGACCCTGGAATTTGAAACCCTGGATAACCAGGGCGTCATCAAGCTTACCTGGATGGAGTATGTGGCCAGTGCGCTGCCGCGCATCAATGACCGGAACGGGAAGAATATCGTATTGTATCTCTGTAAACATAGAGACCGCGAAGTAACCCGAAAAGAACTAATAGATGAGTTAAAGTTGGATATACCCGAAGTAAAACTGGAAGAGAAGTTGAAAGCCCTGGTTAAATCCGATATAATCGCGCAAGGGACGTCTAATAACCGATATCAGGGTGTAACAGATAATATTTTCGATAAAGTGTTTCGCGGCGTTTACGAAGAAGAAATCCGTGAGTTCGATATCGGTGACATCGCAAAGGAATACCACGAGGGATTTGAAAAACTCAAAGAGCAGTATAATCGATTATTGGGGAGATATAATTCCCAGAAGGGGCATTTTGCCGAGTATGCCATCCTGGATCGCTTACGGATTCATGGTCGTGAACACAATGAGTTTCTCAAATCCATTACCCGGAATTTGCCCGGTGATTTTAATTTTAGCGATTATTCGCTGGTATGGAAGTACAACAGTTCCCCTGAGTATGCGAAAGATTTCAGTGTCGATATTTTCGCCCGCGCCCAGTCGCCAGGGGATTATTCCGTTATCGGCGAAGTGAAAAACCGTGACCTGAAAAAGTTTTCCAGGGAAGAAGCGGTTCAATTCCAGGTAAAATACGAAGAAATCAAGAAAATAGAAAACCTGGAGCGGGCGGTGGGTTTTGTATTTTCCCGCTGTGGATTTACCGAGGAAGCGGAAGAATATTGCAAAGAGAAAGGCATCGCTTGCAGCGATGACGAAAGGTGGGTGGGGGATTAACGGTGCGTGAGTTTTCCGATTGGCATCTTTCCTCATTGACAATGCGAGTATAATTTATAGGAGTTCTAAATGAAAAAAACCATACTTATCGCAGGCAGCAAGGATTTAAAGGAATCGCCTGAACTAAAAAGAAGTTTCGCCGAAAAGATGGGCGCCGCTATTGTAAACGAACCGGATTGGCAATTACTAACCGGTGGGGCAAAAGGGATTGGTGAGAATGATTTTTCCGGGGGGATTGATTTTCACGCAGTCCTTGGAGCGCAAAAAACCTTAAATAATACGGAAATAGAAAATAAAAAAATTATTACCCTTCATCCCCGAGATAATCGAAGCGATCTTTTTCATATTGGCAGTGTATCTTTTGGACGGGCAAAATCCACTCCCGCACGTCGTTTTGAAATGGTTTCCAGGGCCGATGCCGTAATCGTTATAGCCGGACAAGAAGGCTCGGGGCAGATTATCGAATACAGCATCGCTTCTAATAAAGTCGTTATTCCTCTAGCATGCTATGGCGGCGCATCAAAAGAAGCATGGCATGAGAAAAAACTCAGGAAAGAACTATTAAACACCCTGAAGTTGGAAGAAAATTCCCCTGATCTCCAAAAGATTGAAAAAGGAGATACCCCCGATGAATTGGTAAAAGTGTGCATCAATATCTTGAGAAAACTCTTAAAACCCTTTTGCTTTGTAATTATGCCCTTCAAGGCAGACCATTCTGATGTTTTATGGTGTATCCTGAAATCGGTCATTGAAGAGGCAGGATTTTTACCTCAACGAGCCGATTGGTCTCTTGATTTAAAGCAAATTATCGATGATATAATTATACAATTGAAAGAAGCTTGCGTTGTTATTGCCGATATAACCGGGGCAAATCCCAATGCAATGTATGAACTCGGCTATTCACATGCCATCGCGAAACCCACTATTATAGTTTGCCGCATTGGTGAAAAAGAAAACATAGAAGATAAATTACCCTTTGATATTAAAGGTATGAGAATAACGCCGTTTATACCGGGTAGTACAGAAAAATTTATACAAAAGTTGAAAACGATATTAGGAGAATATCAAGATCATAAATGAAACCCACCACTCTTTATCTTTTACGTCATGGTTCAACCATTTTTAATGAAGATTCAGACAGGTTTTGCGGTAGAACAGACCCTTCCCTGTCATCTATCGGGATCAAGCAGATCAATAAGATTGCCCTGGAATTGAAAAATATACTATCCATCGGTCATATTATCACAAGCCCGCTTAAGCGGGCTGTAGAAAGCGCTGAGATTATAAGCAGGGAACTAGCTTCGCCTTACGTCATTAATACCGATATCCGGGAAATCGATTTCGGTGAATGGGAAGGATTAACAAAAGCTGAAATTAACATGAAATATCCCGGTGTGATGCAAAAATGGTTTCTTAGACCCGATTTGACTATACCCCCTGGAGGTGAAACTCCTCATGATGTCGTAAAACGCGCTATTTCTTTTAAAAAGCAGGTCATTGAAAAAGAAGGAGCCACATTAATTGTGTCCCATAAAACTTTCCTTCGCATCGCAATGTGTACATGGTTATCCATTCCACTGAAAAATTACCGTCATATCTTCAATATCCACAGTGGTTCTTTGAGTTGTATCCGCCTGGATTCCATAGGAAGTAAATTGGTTTTCTTAAATTGGGTTCTGGGACAGGATATCCCCCGGTTAATGGAAAATGACTAAAAATAACTTCCAAAAAATTATCCCGGTGTTTCGTCAACTTACAAAGCAAGGAGTCCATGATGTAGATTTTAAAGATAGGAAAACTACTTTTTATTGTGGACATAATGCTCTGGAAGTCTTCATAAAAAACAATAAAGTGTTCAAAACATTTTCCGATGAAAACATTAAACACACTCTTGTGGATGAAGGCTTAATTCTATCCGTCGGTAGAACTAAACAGCACGATATGGCGCGCTTGGATTCATTTAATTGTGGTATAAACTATGCCACCTGCCCGCTCCCACTTTCTAATGATAGTTTTCTTAGCGATCGTTATAATGGGTCTACCGACAAAGCAGCGTTGATAATGCACTTCCCACGCGTTGTAATTCTTGATTGGAAGCTGTGCCAAAGTAAAGGAATTGCTGAAAATCTCCCGGGAGTAGGTGAAGTTGCCGGTTTAGTCACGTCGGTATATGATTATTTTATTACCCACGGAGAGGATAATTTTACGCCATTTTGGCATGAAATAAAAAAAATTGTGAATGACCTCTTCGACATTTGGGAATCGAATACCTCCGATGAATTTCGCATCATCCATCTTGGCGCCGCGCTTTCCTTTAAAGGGATGCTAATGAGGACTTGCGGCGATAATTCGATCGGGGCGTCATGCGATCATATGATTTCCTATTTTTTGCAGGAATCCGGGTTTCAATTACCTCATGGAGTTCTTGTATTTATGGGCATGCTGATTTCCTTGCTGGTTATCAATGAAGATTTGTTCGATTATTATTTTAAATTTGGAAAAGAGATTGGCCTGATCCAAAACAAGGATATGATGAAATTATTAGAATTAGATTTCTGTGACCTGTTTCGAAATTCTGCATCATTAAGACCAAATCGCAAAACTATACTCCGCGATATTTCCAGGGATGACGCTTATATAATCGGGGAAAAATTTAAAAGGAGGCTTTCTCATGCCGGACTTCTATGAAATAATATACTCTTGCAAAAAAAGTTATTGGAAAAGACCAAAAAATATTGAATCGCTGCTTCAAGATTTGCTTTATGGTCAAACATTCCGCATTTTACCCAACCGCGAAGAGATCGTCCATTTAACGACCCAATCCTTTGAAAATCATCTGGCTGGTCTCGGCGAAAGCGAAGGGAGACAATGGTTTTCAATCAAAGTACCACGGATTCAATTGGATTTCGCCGGTTTTACCGGAATTATGAGCCAACTGTGGGGTAATATTTTGGATTATGGTGAGTTTCGCCTAGAATTCATAGATGACCAATGGATATCCAATTATTTACAATCTTGGAATTCTACACGGCGTTTCCCCCAAGTTCCGGCAAGGAAGACGCCCTTTTTGGCCACAGTAATCAAACCGTCATATCAATTAAGCCTCCAAGAACGGATTCGTTTGTGTGTTGAATTTGTAAAATTGGGTGGGGACTTCATCAAGGAAGATGAAACCTATTTCCCCTCTTTTGAATTGATGGTACAAGAGGTCGCCGCCATTCAGGAAGCATTGGATTCATTGGAAGGCAGCTCGCGGGGATTGGGATTATATGTCCCCAATATAAGTGGAGTTATTCATCGCGACCCATGGTTGGCGGAACTGTGCAGTAAAGGAATGAGAGCAGCCATGGTTAATTTTTTAATAACCGGTTTTCAAAGTGTACAAAAAGCCGCTTCCGGGGCTGTAGCAAACGTTTTTTTATGGGGACATCGGGTGGGATTCAAAAGTATGCAAAATACGCTTGGTATTTTCCCATTGATTCAACTGTCCATGGCTGCCGGTTTAAACGCCGTTCACATCGGCACACCTATTTTGAGAAATATCAATCAGGTAACGAAAGCACAAAAAACCGCCAGAGATTTAAATGCGTTAAAAAAAAGATTAAATATACCTTTTTTCCCTATTTTTACAAAAACCACAAAATACATTATTCCTGAGATAGTTCAGATTTTCGGACCATCATGCATTCTTGCTGGCTGCGGTGAATTTATAACCGGAATGAACGGCACAGCGGATTCGAAAAAAATCAGCGCATGGGTAAATGCAGCCAAACAAGGTATGGAGGAAAAATAAAATGATGACCACTATCTATATAATATCCAGCTTCATTACAATCGCAAGTGGTATACTGGGGATATATAAATTTCGCAGCAGAATTGCCGTGTTTCTCCTTGGTCTGAAATTTTCAGAAAAGTACCTGGGGGTATTGCGTATTCACAGGAATCGCAAGAGAGCCTTCGAAGGATTTCTTCCTCATTTATTAAGCAGCTCCAAAATAAGAACTATGAATTTGAAAGGATATTCACTGGTAATGGGGGCTGATGCACCCGATACGTTACTCTTTAAATTGCTTGATGAGGGTAATCGGGAAATGAAATTTGATATGTTAATTTATTTTCCGGACAGCGTGGCTCTGCAACGAAGAAAGAGTGAATTGGGTGAAAAATATGCGTCTTTGGATTTTCAAAAAGATATAGAAGAGTCCATTAGAAGAGTAGATATCGTAAAGAATAAGTTTGGAGATCGCATTAATTTAAGATTCTTTAACGAACCAGAGGTTTTATGGAATCTAGTGATTTGGGACAATGGGATGCTGGTCGGGTGGTATGAATCGAATCAATCCGGTTACAAAACCCCCTTCATTGAGATCAAGAAAAACTCTATTTTATGGAATCAATTTAGCAAATATTATGATAATATCTGGAAATATAAGAGTATCTCAAACGAGGCCCATTCTGATTTTAAAGCTGTATTCCCTCACAGTGATTCTTATTGCAATTTGGCATTCAAATATGAATCGAATCTTAGAGAATATTACAGCCGCCAACCTGATAATAAGAATGCTTTCATTATTTTTATTGGAGGTGGTGCTGCTGCAGGAAAATCGACAATTGCCTGGGAATTGGCTAGAACCCTGGGAATACGAAATATCATCTCAACTGATTTTGTACGCCAAATTATACGCCAAATTAATCCTGATGAAGTGTTGCAGGCTGAAACCTGGGATCTCTGGAGGTTTTTGTCCGATACAAGAAGTAATGAAACATTATATGAGGGATTAGAAGCACAAACAAAAATAATAGAACCCTTCATTATTTCTTTAACCGAATATGCTCTTACTAAAGGGATGTCAACAATTATTGAAGGTATACATATTCTGCCAAAAAGTGTCTTGGGGCAGACCATAAAAAAGGATAACCATATTTTGTTTTTCATCGATGCCCCTGAAGATAGAATTAGTAAGAATTATAGCTTGAGAAAGAGATCCACACATATGCGCAAAACTACTCAGAGTTTTGTGAATGTCGATGAAAGGATTAGATTACATAACCAGATAATTAAAAATGCGAAGCAAGAGGGAGAAACTGTGATAGAGGAGGAAAACTGGGAAAAATTAATCAACCAGGCACTGGAGATCGTTTTTAGACATATCAACAGGAAATAACCAGCCACTCATTGTCTTTTTTGAGGTTAATTGAAATTTGCTCGGTCGAATATGCCTTCAATTTACACCTCTTGCCCCTTTAACCTTATTATTATTAATCTTTTGGGATATGGGACGGGGGAAAGAACGGGCCTGTAATCAACAACAATAAAAGCCTTCAAAAGTCCAGAAAAAGTTGGAAATAAAAAATGTACTCAAAAGTTTGCAGTTGAAATATAACTGCTGGAAATTGTCGAAATTGTAAGTGAATATTT
>JAUPLE010000254.1 GCA_030837085.1 Acidobacteriota bacterium
ATCGATGATGAGAAAGACCTGGTAGAAATCGGGGGGCGGCTATTGGCAAGCCTGGGATACCACGTGGTGAGTACCACCAGCAGCCTGGAGGCTTTGGAAATATTCCGCACCGATCCTTCCGGTTTTGACCTGGTGATTTCAGATCAGACCATGCCCAACCTGACCGGCCTCCAGTTGGCCGGGCAACTGAGGCAGATAAGGCCGGACCTGCCCGTAATATTGTGTACGGGTTTCAGTGAGAACATCGATGAAATGAACTTTAAGGCCCAGGGAGTTAGTGATTTTTTAATGAAACCCATCGGGAGAAAAAAAATGGCCCGGGTGATACGCAACGTTTTAGATAGGAAATAGACTTTGTAGTAATGTAGCAGACGGAAGCGCTACGATTGACAACAACATTAAAATTTGCTTTCCTCATGAAAATTTAGAATTGCAGCCAAAGGAACTCTAAATTTGAATAGTCACACGAAAAGTGATAGAATCTATTCTTAAAATTTAAAGAACGGAGTTGCCTATTTTGAATTTAACACGAATCAAGAAACTGCTGGAACCGACAAAGTTAAAACGCATCATCTTTTTCCTGCTGCTGGATATCCTGATCATTACGATTGCTTTTTATATCTCCTTCTACCTCAGGTTCGGATTTACCTTCCCGGCCAAATATCTACGCCGGATCGGATACTGGATACCGGGAGTGATATTAATAAAAATTTTTGCCCTGGCGCTATTTGATAACTATAAAATAAACTGGCGCTTCGTTGGTATAACTGAACTGGGAAATATTACCAAGAGCCTATTCATAAGCACTGTTATCCTCTATATCGGGAATTTCGCGGCGAGCCGCTACCTGGTTAAATATAACTTGCCCCGGGGTGTTGTCGTGATCGATGCCATACTCTGCTTTATCCTAATCGGTTTCTTACGGATTTCCAAACGCCTCTACCTGGAATTCTTTTCCAAAGTCGATATCGGCAAACGCACCCTGATCATCGGCGCGGATTTTACCTCGGAACGCCTGGTCAAAGAACTTAAAAACGCCAAACCTCAAAAACTTTTCCCCATTGCTTTCGTGGACGAAAGTCCCATGAGGATCGGCACCCGCATCAACGGTATTTCCGTGTTGGGCGGATATGAACAAATCAACGAGATCATCAAAACAGAGAAAATTGATACGGTATTGATCAACCTCCCCAAAGATTCCCATAAAAAAATCAGTGAAATCTTTAACCTCATCAGCAAATCCGGCGTGGACGATATTAAAATCGTTCCCCAAATCGATGAGTTTAATGCCAATATTAACGTTGTCAAAGATATTAAAAACCTGGATATCGACGACCTCCTATCCAGGGAATCGGTAAAAGTGGATTACGAAGACATCCGGAATTTTTTGAGGGATAAAACCATCATGGTCAGCGGCGCGGCCGGCTCCATCGGCTCGGAAATCGTCCGAAAATTAGTCCAGTTCGGCGTTAAACATATTATCTGCTATGAAATCGACGAAACAGAAATTTTTAACCTGGAATTTGAATTGAAAAAAATTATCGACCCGTCCCAGGAAGTGGATATGATCGTGGGAGACGTGCGCGATCGCCAAAAACTGGCGCGAATACTGGATTCTTTTCGACCGGATATTATTTTCCACACTTCAGCTTATAAACATGTCCCGCTCATGGAAGAACACCCGGAAGAGGCCGTGAAAACAAATGTCCTGGGCACACTAAACCTGGCGGAATTGTCCGTCCAATATGGGGTGAAAAAGTTTATCAATATCTCTACGGATAAAGCGGTTAACCCTACCAGCATCATGGGCGCCACCAAACGTTTCAGCGAAATGGTCTGCAAGAACCTGAACCGCAAAGAAACCCGGTTTACCTCGGTCCGCTTCGGTAATGTGTTGGGCAGCCGGGGCAGCGTAATCCCTTTGTTCCTGGAACAAATTAAAAACGGCGGCCCAGTCACCGTCACCCACCCGGAGATCCAACGTTATTTTATGTCTATCCCGGAAGCTGTCCTCCTGGTGTTCCAGGCGGCTTATATGGGCGACATGGGCCATAAAGAAGGCGGGGAAATTTTTGTCCTGGATATGGGCGATCCGGTTAAAATCGTTACCCTGGCGGAAAATTTGATTCGCCTAAACAATATGGAACCTTACCAGGATATCGATATCGTGTTTTCGGGCCTGCGACCCGGGGAAAAACTTTTCGAAGAACTCCTAACCGCTGAAGAAGGTACGGATGCTACTACTCACACGAAAATCTATGTTGCCAGGAATACATCCAATATCGATCCCGGAGCGCTTAAACAGGCGCTAAAAGAACTGGATGACGCCCTCGATACACCGGGAAAGATAAAAGGAATTTTAAAAAAATATATCCCCTATTATCATGAGACGAAAGAATGATGAACGATGAATGATGAATGATGAACATAAAAAAATGCGGACTATGGATTTTACCGTTGGTGATTCTGCTGATTTCAGTCAAGGCAATCACCTTTACCTGGGACCTGGTCCTGGCCAACTACTATCTTAACTACAATATAGACAGAGCCCCCGCCTACCTTTACCGCATCCTTTGCGATAAGCCTTTCTTATACCGCGGACTCCGGGATTACCAGAAAACCCTGGTGGCTGATCTTATTGTAAAAAAGGCCATTTATGCCCGGTATCGGGATAATAAAAATATGTTCGCAATCTTAGCCCCCGGTTCAAAGGACTTGACCCTTGACCATTTTAAAACACTATACCGGGACAATTTTTATCTCCAGTACCTGTTCCCACCAACGCCGTCTCAATCGAATTGGAAAAACCTGGACGCTGTTTCTCTTGAGTTGTTGGCCGACAAGAGTTTAAATCCCCTTTCCCTGTCTTTATGGGAGAAAATTAAATCATCGCTGGACCGGGATTTCGCCGCAAACCTGGCGGATTACTGCTGCTGGCAAGGAAATACGGAACTATCTGAGCGTTTTGGGAAAGATTTCGATATGTCTAAACCTCTTTTAAATCCGGGCAGTCCTACCGGGAAGGAATCTTTCCTACAACTGTTGATAATACTTGGTAAGAAGAGAAAGTTAACCATCGATGATCTCAGGGAAAACCGGCCCGGCAAAGAAGACTTTAACGATATAGGTGCCTTTAAGAAAAAGTGGGAGTTTTCTTATATAACGGGTATTAAAGACGTACGTACCGCATCTTTCACCATGGGGCTGGATGGGGCAGGTGAAAACCGGTGCCTCAGGTTGATGGGCTTTTTTACCGGCGCCGATAGCGCCGACGGTAAAGCTGTATTCAAGCCCCGCGGCGGCGCCATGTGCAAAGAGGCAATACCGGTTCCCAGGGGGTATTATATTTTGAGTTTCGATTATTTAACCGTAACCGATCGGGAAAAGGCGTCTTTCTTTTTATGGAACGGTATTTGGGAAGCTTTCCTTCCCCCCACCGGAGGCGCCTGGAAAAAAGCGATTTACTTTTTAAACAATTCCACCGGCAACTTTAGCGTTATAAAGCCTATTTTCCGTATGTGGGGGACAGGCGCGGTTTTGATCGATAATGTCTATTTCGCCGCCGTCACGAAACCTACGTATAATTTTAATCGGACGGGATTGTATACAGCGGGATGGGAATGAGTCGAAAAATAACCTTGATTATTTTGTTGGTGCTGTGTGTAGGTATCGGCCTGGTCAATGTATTTTTAATGCCCCCCTTTATGAACCCGGATGAAATCCAACATTTTATGTTTTCCGCTAGTTATGCCTACGCCGGGGATCAAGGGCGATTAAAGGACCTGGATGCCCAGGTGCTGCAATTATTGAAGGATTACCAATGGTTTCATTTCATCGGCGTGGGTCCCGGGTGGGAAGCCATTGCCAACTTAAAGGATGTTTTTTTTATCAACTACTTTTCCACGGAGAACTACAGCATTAGTAAGAGTTATTTTCATGTCATTTACGGAAAGGTGTTAAGGTTGACAGGGATCAGGGACCCATTGACTGCGTTATATTTTTTGCGACTGTTGTCATTTTTGATTTACCTGGCGATCTGTCTATTATCTTTCTTTTTTTACAAAAAATATTTCCCGGGCCATTGGTATTATTTGTTGGCAGGCCAGTTATTGGTTTACCAATTAGGTACTATTTTGAATTCCCTGAATTATGATGTGTTGTTGACGCTGTTGGGGGTGTTGTTCTTTATATTTGCCCACCGTTTCATGAATGAAAACTTTGCCACCAAGGCACCAAGGCACCAAGGTTTTTTTATTAATAAGCTTCTTGGTGTACCTTTGTGCCTTCGTGCCTTGGTGGCTATTTTCCTGGTATTGATTTCCGCGCTGGCGTCGTTGGTCAAGACCGGGGGAATTTTGTTTTTTCTCTATTTTTTCATTTTGCTTTTGTTCAAGTATGGGGCGAACCGGAAATCGTTGAAATGGATGATCCTGGGAATTTTTTTATTTGTTATTGTATTCAGTTGGTTTAACTATTGCTTCCCGGGGCGTTTTTTTAAACTTTACGGCGTGATATTTTTGAAATTGCGAGCTATTAGTGGTGTGGCTGGTGTGGGCGACAGCGGCGCCGCCGC
>JAUPLE010000026.1 GCA_030837085.1 Acidobacteriota bacterium
CAGCATCCATGATTACACCGGACTGTGCGCCCCCTCTATTCTCCAGGAGGCGATTGCCCGTTACCTTTCCGAATACGATTCCGGCCGGGAATATACGGCATCCGTCAAAGAAAAATGTAAGAACTCCTATGCTTATATGAAGAAAGCAATGACGCAACTGGGATTCGCTGTCAAAGAGAGCCACGGCGGATATTTTCTATGGGCCCAATTACCACCCCCCCATACCGATGCCTTCACCTTTGCCCAGGAGCTTTACAACCGCGGCCAGGTGGCCGTGGTGCCCGGTGAAAACTTTTCCCGGACCAAAAGGGATTACATCCGGGTGAATATCGGGACGCGGATGCCAATCATCCGGGAAGCAATTTCACGAATAAAAGGATTTTTTATTTGACATTCGTTTCTTAATATGATAAAAGCTATATTATGAATTTAAAATTTGAATTAACCGATGATGAGGTAAAGTGAAATGAGTACGCAAGCACATTCACAACCATCTGCCGGGCCCAACCCCAAATATTTGCAGGGGCAATTGGAAAACGTATTACACCGGATTAACCAGGAAGGTGAGTTCAAAGCTTCTATCCTTTCGACCATCGAAGGTTTTTCCATCGCCGCCGTGTCATCGCAAGTCGATGATGTCGCTATCTCGGCGTTGGCTTCTATTGTCCAGGATGCATCCAAACGGGCGGAAAGATATATCGGGTTCAAACGAATGGATGAAGTATCATTGGTGGATGATGACAAAGTACGGCTGGTATGCCGGGAATTCGATGTGGAGGGTTCGCAATTCATTCTTACCGTCGTAGTGCCCCCCAACAAAACCTACCGGCGACTCACCAATGAAGCTATCCGGGATATCGAAAAAATCATCCTGGAAAAAAGAAAAAAAACCAATGAATAATATAAACAAAAAAAAATGAAGTATAAAATAAAAATGTCGATATACATACTTGACGAGAAAGTAAATTAGGAGGTAAACACATATGGCAAGCAAGATCGATAAGATCATTGAAGTATTAAAGGATCTCGAATCAACGGCCCCGGACATTGAGGCTTCCGCGGTAGTTTCCGATGACGGTTTTATCATTGCATCGGTACTGCCCACGGATATCGATGAAGATAGAGTCGGCGCCATGTCGGCCACCATGCTGGCGCTTGGTGAGAGAGCCGCGGGAGAACTGGATAGAGGTGGACTGGACCAGGTCTTTGTAAAAGGAAGCAACGGTTATGTAATCATGTCGTTTGTCGGTACATCCGCTGTTTTAACCACGATGGCCACGAAAGACGCCAAGCTGGGGCTGGTGTTCCTGGAAATGAAGAGAGCGACGGAAGAACTGCTTAAACTCCTTTAACCATTGAATGCCGAGTTATTAAGCAGGTACTGAAAGACGTCGGTCGTTATGCCCCCTTGTCATGACATAACGGTGTAACGACCGACAAAAAGAAGATGGACTGTTAAATAGGTTATTATTAGTATTGCACGCTAGTATTAAGTGCAATACAACCGCTTTTACCGTAAAACCGTTGATTGGTATTATTTATCGATTGCTTGCCATTCTGCTTCTAATTCCTTCCAATCCAACGGGGGAGTTCCTTTGTCTTTAATTTTCACAGCAAAGGCGCAATAGGCATCGCCTTTTGCCGAACATTTTACTTCCCTGGCTTCAGCCCCCTGGCCGGCCAGCGTATCGGCAAAAGCGCTCCAGATCCCGTTCAAAAGACCGGAGGTAATGTTGCAAACCGGTCTTGATGCGGATTTCTTTTCAAATGTCTCATAGGAATTCACGCATTTAATTAAAATCATGGATTTCCCGTCTTTCCCGTTTTGAGACATGACACTCCCTTTGGACCAGCCAATGGCGGGGAACATTCGCCCGGCGATTTCGTTGAGTGAATTCACTGCGCCCGGCAGGTCTGCCCAGCCAAAATATTTAGCAAACCGGGCGCCGATGGACGCTCCCGCTTTCTTGCCCATGCTTTGAAGAAGGGCAGTAGCGCCTTTTTCGGTCATCACATCGTCCATTACATCCTTAAAAGCCTGGGCCGATTTTACCGTCCATACCGTCATGGGAATATCGGGAAGCAATGTGAGATTCCTGCTTTTTCCATCCCATGGGCCAAACTCTTTGGGGAGTCCTTCCGGCGAAGCGGGAAGAATTTGCTCATCGTTATACTTTTCAAAAAGATCCCATGAGGCTTCCGCATCATCAGCCACCGGTTTTCCCAATTTCTCCATCAGTTTGCGCATCGTGATTTTAAAGGTAGATTTGCCAGAAGTTTCAATCATCTCGCCGATAAATGCTCCCATGAAATCACGAGAGATGATGAAAATTCTCTCCTCTTTGCCATCACCCGCCAGGGTTATAGATCCACTTCCAGGATCCCATTTCATCCGGTTCTCGTTTTGTGACATGTAACATCTCCTTTAAAAGTTTTAAATGATTTACGTTTAATATCTTATCCTAAATATATACCATACCACGAACGATTTGTAAACATATAAACAAATAAAAATTATTCAAAGTCAAAAAAATTTCAGGAACCACTTGACATTCCTTTTTCACTGTGGTAATAGATAACTTTAGGTTACGAAAACAAATAACAAGGTTTTGGAAAAAAAAGGTGAGCATTGATGAATAAGCAGACAATATTAATCGTAGAGGATGACAAAAAGGTCGTCGAGTTATTGAAAGAGACGATCGAAGAGATCGGCAGCGGCTGTAATATAAAAATTGCTTATAATGGCAAAGAAGCCGTCGAAATCTTCGAGAAAGAAAAGATCGAGTTAGCGCTCCTCGATATCAAAATGCCTGTTATGGACGGCGTCCAGGTTTTAACTGAACTTCATAATCGCAAAATCTGGCTGCCCATTATTATCCTGACAGCTTACAGCGTTAAGGATATCGAGCATAAACTGCTGGAGTTCGGGATCGTCGATTACCTGAGTAAACCGCTGGACATTCCCAAACTCAAGAAAAGGATCAAAGAGGTTTTGAAAAACAGGGAGCAGAAGGATTCGATCTCAGGAATGAGTCTTGCCGCCATACTCCAGGTTTTGGAGATGGAACAACGCACAGGCGTAATTTCTATTAAAACGGACAAGAACAGCGGCAGGATTTTCTTTAAGAAAGGCATGGTGGTGGATATCGATGCCGAGGGGCTCTCGCCTGAAGAAGCATTGGGCGTACTGCTGGATCAAGCCAGCAAGGACCAGGCCATCAGCATCGAATACCTGGAACATCGCAGGAAAGAACGAATAAACAAATCGTTAACCGAAATACTTCTTGAAGCATCCCGGTTACTGGATGAAGATAAGAAAGAAGGCGACAAAGGTCAGAAAGAAGTCAAAGAAGAGATAATTACTCCAAAAATAGACAAGCAAGATATAGCAAAGGAGATCAAAATCGACATTCAAAAACTTTCTAATCTTATCGATCGCTCAAAAGAAGAGCTGGGCGATGCACTCATTTCCGCGCAGATATGGTCAATCAGCGATGGAGAAATGTTCGTCGGCTATAATCAACAACCGGAAGTCAGTGAACTTTTTACCCAAATTACCGCTTACCTGAATGAAGCGTTAAATACCGCCGAATTCCCGCAATTGGGGAAATATTATGTTTTCAACCTCGAGGGTAAAAAGTTATCGGTTACCATCCCACAGGGTGACTTTATTTGTGGTATGCTGATCGATTCAAAAAAGACTCCCCTGGGATTACTGCTAAAAGTAGTTCTTCCCGGGCTTATTGCTTCTTTCGAAGAAGCAATTGCTTCGTAATTCGAAAGCGCTTAGAGGAAAAGGACAAAGGAGGTAATAGTGGATTTACAAAAAATGAACAAGGTTCTTCACAATGTGGAAAGGGAATTGGGTAATGCCCTCATTTCAACGGATGTCTGGAATATCGCCGATGCAGAGTCCATTGCAGGCTATAATTCCCAGCCCATTGCCGTGGCTCTATTTAACCAGATTACCGGTTATATCAACGAAGCATTAGAGACTGGGAAATATCCCAAACTCGATAAATACTACATCCTTGACCTACAAGACGACAAGATGGTATTGGTTATTCCTTTTGTTGAATTCGTCTGGGAAATGCTCATCGATACGAAAAAAGCGCGTTTGGGAATTCTTTTGAATACGACGATCCCCGGGATCATCCACTCATTTGAACAAATGATGGCGGAATAAGCGGAATAATAGGCATATAATCTGTAGATATCTTTTGATACTAGCTTAGCATATAAAAGAACAGGCGTAAGATGTAATAAATATTCCTTTCGCTTCCGTTTTTTCCGTCTCAGTGCCTAGTTTGCCTCCAGCCAGGCCATGGCTTCTTCTTTGGTTGCAAACGTTTTTACTTCCATCCCGGACAATCTTCCTACTACCATCAGGCTCATTCTTTGCAGCATTTTTCCTTTGGGCAAATAGACGGCGGTTTTGGTTACGCCGGCGTCTTTCATGATTTGCTGGCCTTTTTTATGAATCGAAGTAACCTTTAAACTGGGTGGTTTCTCATCCAGTATTTCCGCATAGATCGTATATCCCGGTTTCAACATACCGACCGCTTTTTCGACGTGTTCAGTATATTTGGGAACATCTTCCGGGGCTCCCCAATGGCCCACAAAGTACAGGTTGAGGCGGTTCTTTTCAATGTCCACCTCCATCCAGTAGCAATCTTTTTGTTCGAATTTTGTTTCTGTCATTTTCACACCACTTTCTTTTTTTATTGGTATAAAATTACTTGTAAACCACGACCTTATTACGGATTACGTGTTCACGTTCACTGTAAACTTTAAACCGTAAACCGTAACCCGTAATCCGTAATCCGTAATAAGTTTTATTGTTGATTACTTGATGTACGCCAATGCATTTTCAGCGGCGATGCGACCGGAGTTAACGGCAAAACCCA
>JAUPLE010000255.1 GCA_030837085.1 Acidobacteriota bacterium
CATACCTTTAGGGATTGATTTCAACCCTCAAAGAACCGATATAGGCTCTTTCGGGCATAAAATATAGAGAGGCAGGCTTAATGTATATGCTGGAAGGTGTGGTATAAGGATTCAATGGATAAAAATCAGACTATACAAAATTGGATTTACCCACTCAATCTGAGAAAGAACCATACTTTTCAAGGAGTTCAAGGATTTCCTTCATATCTTGTGTAAGAATCATATTTTTCTCTCTATCAGATCACTAACAGCTTACTTTCTCAATACGAACGTTTTTTAAAATCCGCTCTCGAGTCCATTTTGTTCCCCAAACACGCTCCTGCAATATTGCAAACTCTTTTAACCCCTGGTAAGGCGTCAAAGCAGCTAATCGACGATGTTCAGCCCGGTTTTCTTCCTCAAAAGATGAAAACACTTTCATTACCAGCACTCTTTCCTGTTTTTCCTTTAACATGATATCACCCATTTCTCATGCTTCTACTCAAATTTTTCTCCCACTCGACGTCGGGACGTCGGGACGTCGGGACGTCGGGACGTCGGGACGTCGGGACGTCGGGACGTCGGGACGTCGGGACGTCGGGACGTCGGTATCGGATAGGACTATTTGAATCCTGTTCTCTAACAACCGGAACCGCTGATATTCTAACTCTTCTTCTAAAAATTTTTTGATTGCTTCAATGCCGAAGTATATAACCAAATCATCCATTACTTTGACTTCAATCGTTCTCATTGTCTATCATTTTATTTTGATTTCTTGATTCTTATGGATTCAATATAATGGGAAAAGTGAATTTTGTCAACCGTGTTTTCGAAAAAAGAAAATTTCGCGGAGATTATGGGCCATTGGAGATTAGGGTTCCCTGAACGCTAAGGAACACTTGGAGGTTACATTGAATCCGAACCAAATCATTTTGCTTTCTCGTTGACAAATAATACTAAATATAGTACCATATAGACGTGACCAAACAAACCAAATTAATTGAAAAACTGCTGCTTAAGCCCAAAGGGATGAGAAACGAGTGATTATTCCAACTCATGATAATACAGTCAAAAAATGTTACCTGGAGGAAATCATAGAAATTCTTGGTCTGGAGGATTAGAATGAAAAAAAAAGATTTAGCTTATTATATGGAGCTTCCATACAATATAATTATCCGTAAAGACCCTTACGGCGGTTACTTTGCTAAAATTGAAGAATTGGAAGGCTGCATGACCCAGGGAGAAACATACGAAGAAGCCTTAAAAAATATCCGGGAAGCCATGGAATTATGGTTGGAAAATGCCCTGGAAGATTGTGATATTATCCCAGAACCGGTTGCCGATGAAGAGGAGTTCAGCGGGAAGTTCGTTCTTCGGCTCCCCAAAACACTTCACAGGAAACTTGCCCGGAATGCTTCTAAGGAAAATGTCAGCCTTAACCAATATGTTGTATTCCTTTTATCGGAACGAAATATCCAGGTTCAGCACTAAGTGCTCGCCACCCCATTGGAAATTAATAAAAAATTCAATAGTAATTAATGGTTAACTACACCAGGTACTTATGTAATGTCTTTTAAAAATTCCTCGATGCGGGCTAAACCTGCCTTTAAATATTCCTTCTCCATACCGAAACCAATACGCAAATACCCTTCCATACCAAAACAATCGCCATCAATCACAAAAACATCCCTCTCCACCCGCAATCGAGTAACAAATTCCCTGGATTTAATGGGTAAATGATGCTTGATAAACGCCAATGCTCCTGCCCGCGGCGGGATAAAGGAAAACAGCCCTTTATACTTACCTATCCACTGCTGCAGCACATTGAGATTATCCTTTAGGCGAGCCCGGTTGCGGTTCAATACTTTCTCTCTTATCTCTGGCTGCAGCACCCGTTGGGCTACCCATTGACTGACTATGCCGGTGGAGATAGTAGTATAATCACGATATCCCCAACACCTGGCAATCGCATCGAAAGGCCCCACCAACCATCCTAACCGAATTCCGGGGAGTCCATAGGCCTTGGAAAATCCGCCGCTGACAATCACTTTTTTATAATCGGAATGCCCATAGAAGCTGGGAGTTTCATTGCCGTCCAATTCTGCGCCCCGGTATACTTCATCGGCGTAAACCCAGGCGCCCACTTGCTCCGCTAATTTAAACACCCAGCGCATTTCGATTTCGCTGAGCACAGCGCCGGTGGGATTGTTGGGATTACATACGGCAATCATTTTGGTCCTGGGATTGACCTGTTCTTTCAATTGCTCCAGCGATGGCCCCCAATTCATCTCTTCTATCAAATGAAAAGGTCTTACCCGGGCGCCGAAAGAATGGGTCAAACCCCAGATTTGCATGTAGTTGGGCAGCATTAATACCAATTCATCGCCCGGCTCCAACAGGCTCCATATAGCAATGAAATTCGCCTCAGCCGAACCGTTGGTCACCAGTACATTGCCGGCCTCGGCCCTGGGATAAAGCCGAGCAATGGCTTCCCTTAACCCGGGATCGCCATTGGTATGCCCATAACCGAGCCGCTGGCTTAATAATTCTTCTAACTCTTCAGGGCTAAATAGTTCCTTCAATGTATAGGGATAAACACCGGTTTCGGTGAAATTATAAGCGACTTTGTTCTCGTACATGGACTGGATGCGCTCTAACTCGAAAACATTGATCTTCATGTTTCCTCCGTTTTCTTTTCAAAGGAATGAAGTTTTTTTCTTATCGGGACACTATATTAAACGAATGGCGTTGATTTGTCAAATGGATGTCCTTGAAAAAATGATCGGGTTCCGTTAAAATAGAACTCTTAAGGAGAATCCCATGATCGTAAAAAAATATGATGAAGTGAAAAAAGAAGAAATTAAAAAAGAGGACGTCAAAGGTACTTTTATCCGCTGGTTAATCGGCCCTGATTCCCCGGCCCCGCATTTCCATATGAGACACTTTGAAATAGAACCTGGCGGCCATAGCCCTTTCCATTCCCATGACTTCGAACATGAAGTCTATGTCCTGGATGGAAAAGGCCGATTAAATACCGAAGGCGATCCCATTCCATTGGAAAAAGATTCCTTTGCCCTGGTAATGCCGGGAGAAAAACATCAATTTGAAAATATCGGTAATCAAACCTTTAAATTCCTCTGCTTTATCCCCAAAGAGGAGCAATGTTATAAATAGCGTCCTCCGCCCGCCGCCCGTCGCCCGCCAGGAAGAAATAATGCGTTTCTATTCTTTGTTCCCGGATTGGTAAGATACGAATAATATTAACAGGATTAATGCCAGTACCTGGATGCCGATAATTGCCTTCTGTTCGACTGTACTGAAGAAGTGAAAAAAGGTCATTAACAAAATGGGCAACGCGAGGGAACCCAGGAGATAAGAATAGAAAAGAAATCTTTCTTCACTCCTGGAATAAATAATCACGGCGCAGCAGCCCACCGCGGTGAAAAAAACCGCCAGCGCTGTCGAATAATTTCCTTTATCGGCGGGTGACGGATAGAGGGTAATATAGAATAGAAATAGGGCCAGGCCAAACAGGATCGGGTAAAATTTTCGTATTGTTTTTTTCATATCCGGGGTTAATTGTAATGACATTTTAAGATAAAGTCAACCTGGAATTTTCCCGGTGTTTAGTTAGAAGCTTTTGGAGGTCCAGGAACCTTTTCTCGAAAAGGTTCCTGGTTGCCAACGGCTAAGTGGGAGATGGTCCGGGCGGCGATTTGTTTGAAAGTCCCGGTTAATTGGGGTTCCAGTTCTTGCCACTGCGCCAGCAGTTTTTGCGTTTCCGGTCCACTGAGTTTCCCGGTAGTGCATAAATCGTCAGCGACACACCACCCGGAACGGGCCAGGGAGAAGAAGCGATATTCTACAGATCCCGGGTCACTCCTGGATAAGAACCACTCGATATCGGGAAATATATAAACGGTATCCGCCTCAACCGTCACTTTGATCAGGGGTTTAACTTCCTCGACATATGAATTTATTTTATCAAAATCCCGGTTTGCAACCGCTTCTTTGTTGAGTAGCTGGACTTCCTTTAACATTTGCTGCGACAGATACACGGTTTGATTGAAGAGGTTATTCAACTCCTTTTGCGGAACATAGGTATTAATCTGCTGGACCTGCTGGTTTAATATGACTGCCTGCTGCTGATAGGGGATATCCTTTTGTCCCGCATATCCATCCAACCGGTTTTTCCCTGCTTCATCGTCCACTATCTCTGATTTTTCCGCGGCAGACCGGGCTATTGGTTGAGAAGTGCCGCCTTTCGCGGGCTTTGCCGTCATTTCCAACTTGTCCGCCTCTAATTCGGCGTCTTTGGGTTTTTCCTGTGCTTTGAACTCTTCCTTCCTGCTTTCTTCAACCCGGGAAGTGGCGACTGGCGCGGGAGCGGCAGGGGGCGCAGGGCGTGGGCTGGATAGTTTACGTTTCTTATCCTCTTTTTGCGCTGCTTCCCTATCCATACTGATCCTTCGTGTGTCCGTCTCCGTGACCACTTTCGATTTATCCTGGAATGGCATTTCAACCGGCTGACGTAATCGTTCCGACGATTCATTCAGGGCTTCGGATTTCTCCGGTAAATCTCCCAGCGTTTTGGGAATGCCGCCGGTTCTAAAAAGGAAGTAAGCTGTGAAAACCACGATTAAAACACTGGCTGCCAGCGCCAGGGGTCTCAGGAAAATGATTTTGTGCTTATCTTCCTTTCTTTCTTCTTCCACTTTTTTGTGTGATTCCATGGTAAGCATGAACGATTCGTAACAGTCGGCGCAGGCAGATATATGTTTAAATAAGCGGTCTTTTTCTTTGGCCGGGGCAGCGCCTTCTACGAGTGCGGCGATTTCTTCCGCTGCGGGGCATTCGGAAAATTCGGTGCATTGGCCGGGTTCGAAGCCCGCCGCGGCGGTTAACCCGCGAGCAAGGACCGCGCCCAGGCGTTCATCATTGGGATCGGGCATCATAAGCAATGATGATTGATCTTTATATTTGTTCATGGCTTTCACCGTTTTCGTTTTCTATACCGATATATCGGTCGGACACCGGCCTGGTTTTTCTCTTGATTCCGAATTTCATTTCTGCGCTTCATATTTCTGTCTCCGGTGTTCATAGTAATTCATTAATACAAATTCCCCGGCTGTCCAATTGCTGCCTACATTTTTTCATCAGTCGAGTAATGCGTTTATAAACCGCTTTGGGTGTTATGCCCAACGCGTTGGCGATTTTTTCCACTGAGCCGGGTTTTTCACCTTCATGGACAGGGAAACGCATACGCAGCAGCAGTCGTTCTTCACCGGACAATGGGGCGATAATATCCCGGATGACCTGGTGGATTTCTTGCTGCCGTTGTCTCTCCATTAAAAGCGCCTGGGGATCGCTTTTCGTATCCGGGATGACATATTCATCTTCATTAATGGAGGTCCCGTTCTTGACTACTGAATTTCCGTTGTTTCCATTGGCAGGCCCGGGCTTATGTCCGCCGGAATTTTTCCCTTTTATCTTGCGCAGCATTGTTTCCAGTTCTTCCATTGTGTCGGGGAAATTGCTATTAGTCCGCAGTTCATTGTAAACGTCCCGCAGGGGGTAGCCGTCTTTTATCACTCGTTGAAAAAGGATTAAACCGATATTGCCCAGTTCTGTGGCCCGTTCTTTTTCCCGGCCCCGGCCCAATTTCTTGCGGATCATATCCACGGCCCGGCGTGAAATGATAGCGGTGAGATAAGTGGTTAATTGGGCGTTTCCTTTGAATTCCCGGAGTACGCGGTAATTATTTTGCCGCAGGATATCCAGGACCTGGTTGGAGAGTTCCAGGGCTTCATTTTCGATATTCAAAGAAATTGTAGGGGAGAGGTGGTCTCCCAGTTTCAGGCGAACGGCTTTGAAACATTGTTTTTCGATGAATTCAAAGTGTTCATTGATAATATTTTGGTAATACTCTTCACTGAGGGGGTAATGAGCAGCGCCGCCGTTTAAAACCTTCATTTGTGTTTTCATCCGCTTGTAATTATAGAATATCCGGGGAGGGAAAGCAATAAATATAAGATTTAGCCGCGAAGGTCCTGGTGGAACACCCTTCAAGGGCGAAGGACCGCGAAGAAAAAAATCTGTGTTATAAAATTCCTACCGGCAATACCGTCACTTTGACGTTGTTTTTTTCTACTACTTTTTCCAATTGTTTCGCCTCAGCTTCGCTTAATTCCACAAAAACCAGGAAGGCGATCTCTTTCAAACCCAATTGCCGGCCATATTCCGCTGCCTGCTCTATTCCTCTTTCATGCGTATACATATCCTTGAAACTCTTTAACTCCAGCGCATAAATTTTTTGGTGGTATTTAAGTATCAAGTCGATTTTGCCGTTGCCGGTGGGGAATTGGGGAACTACTTCCACTCCCCTTGCTTTCAGTAAATCGTACAGGTAGCGAAATAGGTTAAAATGATAAATGGCTTCATAAATTCTCAAATCGTCTTTGCGACGGGGCACGTCTTTGAAAAATACTCCCTGGTTTTTGGTTAAATACGCCTGGTAGCGTTTAATTATATTGGGGATATAGAGATTTTCTTCATCCACGGCATCTTCCATGGCATCCAGTGGATGGATCAACTGGCCCAGGTAACGGAAGATTTCATTGGAAAAATAATCGAAAAGGCTTTTTTGTACAAAGGGGCAGGAAAATTTAAGATAATACTCGTCGTTTACCGCCTTTTCTTGATCGATCACCCCATTCATGTATAAATAATTGATGTCACTGTTGTTGAATTTAAATTCGATTTTCTCCCCGGTTTTAAAAAATTCCATGACCATCTCGTTGTAAGGTGGTTTGTTTACTTTGCTGATAAGATTTAAGATATTGTTATTGGGAAGAATATGGGTGGCGGCGCCGTAGGCTTCTTTAAAATTTTGCATGGTAATGGGCTGCTTCGGATCGTGGTTATAGGTTTCAGTGAGCAGTTCGCCGAACCAGCAGGTTAAACCGGGTTGGCCGCGCATTTCATCATAAAGCGTGCGAATGACTTCTTCCTCAACAGTTTGTCCGCTCTCTTTTTCGTACCATTTGAACATTCCCGCCACTTCGTCATAATTCAAATTGGAAACACGGACGCTGCGCTGGATATTAAAGGGTGATCCTTTGATATTTTCGATGCCCAGGACGCTGCGAACTCCGATTAATGCGAGGCCATGGAGTAATAACCTTTTCTCGGAGCTTACCTTATCCGGTTCGCCTGTTTTTTCAATATAAATATCCCGGAATATATTGACAAAACGATTTATAAATTTCTCTTCAAGTGAATCGAATTCATCGATGATAAGAATCAGCGGCTTTTGGAAATATTTGTTTGTAAATAGATCAGAGATATCGCTAATGGAGCTAATCTTAGGAAATCGAATTTGTAGGGTTTGAGAGATTTTTTTGATAAGAATTTCGAGAACTTTTTTCTCATTTTCTATATCTTTAGCTGCCTGGAGGGAAATCATTGCGACGTTGTATTTGTCTTCTTGTTTTATTTTTTGAACGACTTGCTGCATGAGCCAGGTTTTGCCGGTCTGGCGTGGAGCCCAAACGGTGAAATAATGGCCGCCTTCAGGGGGATTTTCGCCGATCAAGTTGCTATATGTCTTCTCAATTAATTCTTCCCTGGGGGCGTAATAATTTGAAGCGTTACTAATAGGTCCATAGGATGAAAATTTTCTCATATTTCGCTCCTTATCGCTGTTATCAACGCTAAGATTGTATCATAAGCGAAAAAGGAATGCAAACCTTTGCGGCCGACGGGCGGCGGGAGGCACTCCTTTCATTGTTTTCAAAAGTTGTGTATAATAGCACTCACTATGACCTTTAAACACCCAAACGTAAAAAAATTACTGGATTGGTACCACGCCCACAAACGCGACCTCCCCTGGCGAAAAACCAAAGACATCTACCCCATCTGGGTATCCGAAGTCATGCTCCAACAAACCCAGGTAACCACTGTCATTCCTTATTATAAACGTTTCCTGGAACGTTTCCCTACAATACAACACCTGGCTGAAGGAAGCGAACAAGAAGTACTGAAACTCTGGGAAGGCATGGGTTATTACTCGCGAATACGAAACCTCCACCGCGCCGCCCAACAGGTAATGAAGGGGTATGATGGGAAAATCCCGGACACGGCGGAAACGTTCCAAAAACTGCCTGGCGTCGGGCCTTATATTGCGGCCGCTGTCTTAAGCATTGCCCTGGATATTCCCTTACCCGCCGTGGACGGAAACGTCATGCGCGTCTATACCCGGTTCCACGGCATTAGCGACGATATCCGCAAGAATACTGTCCGACAACACATATTTAAAGAATTAAAAGGAATCATGCCCACGGAACCTCCAGGCGCAGCCGGGGATTTTACCCAGGCCTTTATGGAATTGGGCGCGCTTGTCTGTACCCCACAAAAACCGCAGTGCCAATCCTGCCCTTTGAACGAACAATGCACCGCATTTACCAATAATACGATTGAATGTTACCCCTACAAATCGCCCACAGGCAAAGTCCCTGAATACCGGGTTTCCATTGGCATTATATTTAAGGAAGACAAATTTTATATCCAAAAGCGTCCGTCTGAAGGCCATCTGGGCGGCCTCTGGGAGTTCCCCGGAGGTAAAGCCGCAGCGGACGAGACGCCGGAACAAACCCTCTTCCGTGAATGTAAAGAGGAATTGGACTGCGAAGTGGAAATCCTCCAACCTCTCCCCCTGGTTCGCCATGCCTACAGTCATTTCAAAATCCAAATGTCCCCTTTTATTTGCCGCCTGAAAGACGGGGATATCCTTCCCAAGGAGAATCGTCCTTTTCGCTGGATCACTATCTCTGAACTGGACTTATATCCCTTTCCCGGGGCCAACCACAAAATATTTCCCCGGTTAAAAGAATTTTTTAAAGATTTTTTTGCAAGAAACAAAAAAACCGGTTGTTTTATAGTATGAAAATTATAAAAAACATTGATAGGAGGAACAAATGATTAAAAAGATAATCATTTTAGCGATTACCGGGTTGATGTTGGTAACCGCGTATTTGACTTTGGGTGCGCAAATGATGCCCCAAAGAATGATGGAACATGCAAGGTTCGGTATTATGCTGGTTGATAAGAATCTTTTCCCCGCACCCATGCTGCTGAAACATAAAGACGAAATCGGGTTGACCGCGGAACAGGTAAGTAAAATTGAGAAAATGCAAGCAGAACAACAGGAAATCTTCATTAAGAAACAAGCAGAAAGCAATGTAAAGGAATTGAAACTCAGCACTTACCTGAAGGAAGATAAAATCGACCGCGGCAAGCTCGAAAGTATGATCCAGGAAATTGGGAAAATGAGAACCGATTTACAGGTTCAGCATATCAATCAATTGCTGGACTTAAGGGATCTTCTGACCGCTGAACAGTTGAAAAAGATCGATGCGTTGAAACAGGACCGGATGAAACAGCGGATGGGAAAAAGAATGATGAGAATGAAAGAGAGATTCGGCGATAGACTCGGTAATCGGCCACCGCTGGGCGAAGAACCAACCGATGAAAAGCCGCCGCACGAAGAGTAAAACCTAACACGGACACACCAAATCGAAGCACGAAATACGGGTTACGGGTAACGTATTTCGTGCTTCGGGTTTTTAATTTATATAAAGCGTTTTATGCTTAATTAATGTTGTTCATCTCGCCGATTAATTTGGCATCCTCTAATGACTCAATTACGGTGTGTTCCATGGTTGAAATGGCAGCTGAAACCTCACCATCGACTATGGAACACACCACCTGGGGGGCATCGTCCCATTCTTTTTCCAGGGAACAACGGGCGATCTTTTCCATTATATGTTTCCTCAATGTCCTGGCAATGTGCCGCGCCCCGTACTCTTTTGAATAGCCCGTGGCTATAATAAAATCGATTACCTCATCGGTAATAATCAATTCTTTGTCCATTTTTTCAAACTGCGCGTAGACCTCCTGTAAATGGATATTGATGATCTTTTTAATACTATCCTGTTCCAGGTGATCGAATATCACGATTTCATCCACACGGTTCAAAAATTCCGGGGAGAAATATTTTTTCAATGCTTCTAATAACGACGCATGAGAGACATTGGCGCTTTCCAGGTCGCTCTGATACCCAAGTTGGACTTTGGAAAACAACGACGTCCCGATATTGGATGTCATGATAATGGTGGTATGAGAGAAATCCACGACATTACCGCGGGCGTCGGTTAACCGCCCGGCGTCGAATACCTGCAAGAAAATATTCAACAACTGGGCGTCGGCTTTCTCCACTTCATCCAATAAGATAATGGAATATGGGTTCTGCCTGACTTTATCGGTTAACTGGTTGGGGTCCATATACCCCACATAACCCGGGGCTGCACCCACAAACCGTGAATAGGTAAACCGCTCCATGTACTCGGACATATCAATCCGTATTAAATAATCCGTAGAACCGTAAAGGGCTTTGGAAAGGGCAATGGCGGTTTCTGTCTTGCCCACGCCCGTGGGACCGATAAACAGGAAAACCCCGTCAGG
>JAUPLE010000027.1 GCA_030837085.1 Acidobacteriota bacterium
CAAAATGCAGGCCACGATATCGGGCGAATACATCTGGATTTCATCGATAATGGTTTTGGCATATCCCAATGTGGCCAACACCGATTCAAAACCATCTTCCTTAAAAACGAATTTAAACAACTGGTCCACGGTGGTAATGGTCAGGGGTTTGGATAATTGCCGGGCCCTGGTATACTCAGTTAAATAATCGATGGACTCATCGCTTTTAAGCAAATAGGCCAGGGCGTCGGAATGGAGCAGGGCGGTATCTTCAAATTCAATATCATCCGTTTTAATTCGTTTATAAATGGCGTTTATACTGACCCGCAAGGGAAGGGTAAAAAAACCTTTGTTATTCCCGATCCACAGCAGCCCGGCTTCGGTTTTGCCGATGCCGGTAGAAGCCACCACGATATTATTCTCATTTTGTTTTTCCAGCAAATAGGACTGTATTTCCTTTAGCCCACCCAGGCTATTTAAGAAAGCCAGGGTCTTTTGTTCCAGGTTTCGATTGGGAATTTCTACTTCGATATGGGCGCTGGCGGCGTAATCGAGCCGGTTCAACAGGCCCTTGGTCCTGACATAGCGGTAAAAGAGTTCTTTATTCTCCTGCGAATAATCGATTCTCTCCATGACAAACCGGCTGAAATCGGCTTTGGGTTCCTTATTAAAAAAATCCGAATCGAAAGTCATCAGGGGAATATACCGGGGCAAATCGCGATGGATTACTTCCTGGAAATAGTTGAATTTATCTTTATCGATAGAGCGGGGATGATGATAATAAATGGATTGGTACAGGATTTTCAGCGTCTCCACGTCGAATCTTTCCAGGAGTTTTTTCCTGTCCAGGAAGGCGGCGCTTAAATTGCCGTGGGGGATTTCCTCTTCGGCTTCGAATTCATCTTCCAGGAGGGGCAACTTTAACACTTTGTACAATTTGTCCTGGAATTTGGTATTGACTTTGCCCAGGTCATGGAAAAGCACGGCCAATTCCAGGATATTCCAATCCACTGCCAGGTGCGGGTAAAGGAGTTTCAATAAATCGAAGTTTGTCTTCAATTCCCGGGTATGCTGGTCAATGGTTTCGACGGGCCTGGATTTGGCCAATAATTTATTTTCCAACGGTCAAACCTCCGGCTTCCCCGGTAATAAAAAATACGAAATCATCATCGTCATCGACCTGGATGCTTTCACCGGCATAGAACCGGGTGGAATTCTTTGGGGCGTAAAAAACCCGCTGCCTTTTCCATTTGCGGAAATTTTTATCCACGGTATAGGTGACATTTAAATCGTAAATGGTGCCGATAACGGAACCTGATTCTTTAAATTCCAGGGGGACATAAAAATTATTCTTCAACGTTATATCGTCGTTTTCCACTTCCTTTTCCCGGACCGTTACCACCCTGACATCTTCGATAAGGGCCAGGTCTTCCCGTCTGCCCAGGGATATGTACTCCTGGGGATTCTTTAATTTTTCCAGTACCTCATCGAAGCGAGTTTCCTCATGGACTTTGATATGGACCGTGAGGTTGACATCCACCAGCAGTTCGATCACTGCCGGGGAACGTGAAATCCCGATTTTCTTGTTTAACCTGGAACTTTCAACATAGAGTTGGTGCCTTTCAGCCTCGAAAGCAGCGGTAGGTTTGAAATAATAGAAAATCTGGTAATTGTTGACCTTTGAAAAATAATCGCCCTGGATACTGATCGACATGGGCACATAACGATCGAAACCGCAGGCTTTATGAACCATGCCGATCACGGTGGAATAAGGGGGCAGCGGGTAACTCTCCCGCAACTGGAAACTGGTGGGGGTTTTGTAATTCACCAGGTCCTGGTAGATTTTTAATTTGATTGCCTTATCCATTGTAATATGCTTCCACTTTTTTATCGATATTTTCAAAAAACATCTTGATGGAAACAGGGTTCAACTCTTTGATTTCATGGTCATTGTCAAAGGTGTTTTCAACATAACCTACGGCGGTATTCTCCGAGATGATGGGGTCTTTATCGATAATATCCTTGATGCGGTTCACGGCCAGTTTATGGTCGTTCAACTTGACGCCATTCATGAAAAAGGGGTTTTTTAGATCGTAAACGCCGCCGATAATAAACAACGGGCTTAGATTTTCACGCCGGCCTTTAATATCCCGGTACAGGAATTTGACGGCTTTCATGAGGAGACTGAGGCGCTTGAATTTATCTTGATTGGCGATTTCGATTTTTTTATCGCCATCGCCTTCGACCCCGACTTTATCCAGGTCAACCGTCAGTGTATAGGTGTAAAAACTCTTATGAATCTCAGCCTGGGCTATATTGCCGCCCTTCACCGATTCCTCTTCCTCATCTTTATTACCGGCTTTCACCTTATCTTTGGCGGTCAGCCTATCGAATAGACCTTTGTTGGTGAGGAAATCGATATCGCCGTTGAAGGTTTCCAGGGAGACGGCGTTGCTTAACCTGGCCACCGCGGACCTGACAGCGGCGCCTTCGCCGCCCTTTGTTTTCATGTAACCGAACAGGTCGATTTCAAAATAGTCCTTGACAGACGCATCCGGGTGAAATTGAATCGTACCTTCATGACTGACCGGGGTCAACCGGTAACCGTCGGAATACTCCACCATCTGGTTGACGATATTGTACCTCATGGCCTGCCGGGAAATATACGAATAACTCTGGCCGTTTCCGCGGCTGATTTTTTTCAACGAGGTAACATTTCCTATTCCTTCGCCATAATTGGCGCTCTCCGCTTCAAAAACCACTGTAACCGTTAATCCTTTACTTTTCATTTAAATTCCTCCTGCCTTTGTAGTTAATCCACTTTTGGATTTTCCTTTTTTGCTTCCGGGTTGTATTCTTCTCCGGTGAAGCCCAGGAGAAAGGCATACCCGTAAGCCTGGAACCTTTCCACGTTATCGATGCATTCCACCAGGAGCGTCGGCACTTCCTGGCCGATATGCATATGACAATTGATAGCCACATCCATAAAACCGTTGATATTCTTTGTTTTAAGATTATTCAGAAGCCGATAGGCGATCCCCGGGATTTTGTTTTGTTCATCTTTGTATCCCTTTTTTAATTTCATACCCATTTGCTTCATTACCTGTATTTTTTTCTCTGACATCTGACCTCCTATAAAGTTCATATTTATTTTAAAAACCAGGTCGGCAAACCCATTTTTTTTCTTTTTGCGCATCGCAAGACCGAGAAGTAACCCCACCAGCGGGTAAAGGTCCATGTTCCTGTAAATGCGCTCGATCACCTCGGCATAAAGATTAATCTTGTTTTTACTATCCAGGAAAACATCATATAATTTGACCAGGGCGTCCAGTTCTTTTTTCGAATTCTCGATCACCGAAATCACCTGCTTTGAGAGCAGGTTAAAGGTATAAGCATCCTTTTCTTTATCGAATTTAATCACCTGGATATTGTCCACTTCCCGTTTAATATTGGCTTCCCTCATTTCCCGGACCAGGTTGATAATATGGTAATAGGTCAATTCTTCCAGGGCTTCCATTTTTTCGATGTCTTTAACCCGTTCTTCAGCGGCGTTATTGATGCGGATCAACTTTTCCATGCCGCTGTTATCGTTGATAAAGAGGCCCTTCCTCCTTAACGTTACAAATCCCGCCGGGACGCAGCTATAAACCAGGTTACACACCGGGCAGACAATGATATCCGGTTGATGATTCCAATATACGGACGTCTTTCGCGCGCTGTCCAGGTCCATCTTTAACCAGGATAATCCTTCGGCCCCATCGGCTTTTTTATTGAGAACCCGGTTGCAAATTAAACAGTTTCCAAAAGGGACCTTTTTTTGTTCGGCATTTAAATAACTGAAAACCGGCTCTACAAAGTCTCTTTTATAAACGTCGAACATATTCAGCTTCACCTGCTGTTTGTTTAAAAAACTAACCCCTTCCCAGTAATTATTGATTACCGTATAGCTGACATATTTTGCCTCGATAATGTTTTTGTTTGCCACGAAAAAGGAGTAAATCTCTTTCATCTTCTCCAGCTTTTCCGGGTCAGGGGTGGCTTTGTCTTTGATGACCTTTAACTTGTTTTTAATGAAATCCTTATCCCCGGTAATGATTTCGTACGCGGAACAATATGATGCCATTCCCAGGTCTTTATCGAATCCCTTGATAAAATCCTTGATCTTTTCCGCATTAGGTTCGGCTATATTATCCAGGGCCGGGTCGGCCTTGCAGAATTCCGTCAAACGATGCCATAACCCATCCTTGCCGTAAACATTGGAAAAATAATCGAAAAAGGATTTTTCAAACCCTTCGAAACCGGCGGCATCGCATTCGATATAATTGTCTTTATACAGGACCTCTTTCTCCGCGTTCTTTAGAATCCGATAAAGGCCGAGAATGCCGGCGTTAAATAGCCAATCCTTGATCTCGATCCGAACTCTCTTATTGTCATTGTTCAATTCGCTCATCGTTCATTCCTCGATATAAAAAAATCAGTGTTAATCCGTGTAAATCCGTGGACAAAAAGCTTTTTCATCTTTCACACCAGTTCCAACATGCCGAACCCTTCCGACCGCCGGGAACCGATACCTACTTTATAAACAAAGTCCAACACTTCCGGGTGGCCGGTCAACTTGAAAATACCCGTCGTGCCGTCCACAAATATTCCATAATGCTTAATCGGTATGCCTTCGCTCAATGTCACCGGCATGAATTCTACCCGCTCTTTCCTGGCCAGCAATTCCTCCACCATTACCCGCACATTTTCCTGCACCTGTGGAACAAACAACTGGTTAACTTTAGTCAGGTACTCATCCGCGTTATCTTCTTTATGATGCAGTCTTACCAGGAACGGCGAAAGAGTTTTAAAAACCGCTTCGGAGGATTTGACCGGTTTTTCCTTTTGCAGGTTGACGCGGGCCAGGGACATTTCGTTCCCGTTGGCCAGCGGGTAAGGTTGAAAGTGCCGCTTACGGCGAATCAAGGAATTGTAAAAATAGATGCCCAGGTCTGTCAGACAGGTGGAAAAATTCAGCGTGATTTCCGTTCCTTTCAAATAAATCGTATTATCCTTGAATACCGGGTTGGGCAAGAACACGCCGAAGGTAAACGGTTTCATCGGGGTCCCGCCGCCGTAGAATTTGTCATATACTTCGGGGGACGCCTGTTGGAAAGAATCTTTTAATAGGGATAAAAAAGCGCGGCGGTATTCGATATCCAGTTCCGGCTTCTTCAACTGAAAAACCATTTTCAATCTCATGGAACCACTCCCATATTTGAAATATTTCCCCTCTACCCCAGGAGATTTAATTTTAAGAGGACATTTTACTGATTGAAAATAGAAATGTCAAGGCCCTTTCTGCCATTCAAAAAAATATAGCCGGTAGAGTAGAGGCGGGGGGATTCCCGCCTCCCTCGTCGAACCGTACATACAGATTTCCAGTATACGGCTCTCCGATAGTCTTCTTCCACTAAGGCATGC
>JAUPLE010000028.1 GCA_030837085.1 Acidobacteriota bacterium
AGGTAGTAAAGACCGTACAGGATAAAGAAATACACGTAAATCAACCGGCCGATCTGGGCTTTATAAAAGATAAGAAATTCGATAAACGCCACCATTACCAGGATCAGTAGAAGCTTAAAAAGTTCTTTGAAATAGTTGACCAACCGGAAATAGTTATCTTCAATCGTGTATTTCAGCAGGCCGGAGATGTAACTGAAAAAGTAAGTGGCTACGGCGATAGATAGGAAATTGAAAATCCTGTCTAAAACAAATTGGTAAGAAACCCCCAGCGAATAACTGAGGGAAACATAAGCAAATTTATAATAGACAGCCACGGCAGCCAGGAGGGCCAGGCACAGCAGCGCAAATTGCAGCGAATGAAATAATAGGCGTTTAATCATGATTTAATTGGCCTCTTTATCGAATCGTTCGATTTCCGTTTCCGCTTTTTTAATGGAAATGCGATATGATCCCATGAAAATAAAACCCAGGATAATCTTGGGCAGGTACGCCACCAGGTGAAGCATCAGGCCAAAGCTGAGGGCCAGGCTTTTATCGATGTTAAAGGTGGAAAGAGTGAGAATAACCGCATATTCGAAAATCCCGATCTTCCCCGGTACGGAAGGCGGGGCCATGCCTATCATCAGCACCAATTGCAGCACCAATGCATCCCAGATCGGGAGCTTAATACCGAAAGCCTGGAAAAGAATGAAATTGGTCAAGGCTTCGCTCATGATAATGATAAGGGTAATAAAAATAAGCGCGCCAAGGGTTTTTACGTTTTTCAGCAGCGCGAATGCCTCGGTCCCTTTTTCAAAGAAATGAATAACTTTTTCCCGCAGTTTGAATTTCTTCGGCAGCAGTTTGGTAAACCACAAAACCCACTGCAAGACCAGTTCTTTTTTCCAGACCATCAACACCAGCAGCGGGATCAAAATAATACAGACAATAATGGCCACGGTATAACCTTTCAAGTTTTCTTTGAAGGCAAAGAACAGGGGCGCAAACAAACCAAGAAGCACTACGGCGAAGAAATCAAATATCTTGTCCACCACCACGGTTCCCAGCACATAGAAGCCCGAACATTTATACCGACGCGACACCAGCCAGGCTTTCAACAGTTCACCGAACCGCGCCGGGATAAGAATATTCAGGTACTGGGAAATAATGTTTACTTTAAAAATGTCTCCCGCTGAGACCTTTACCCTGGATTTCAAAATGAACCGCCAGCGCAAGCTCACGATAAAAGCAGAAATGATAACATTCACGGCCGCCAGGAACACCCAAAATAATCCAATTTGGGAAAGGGACTGTTTTAACGCCGTCCAATCCAGGTTACGGAAACTCAACCATAGGGTCAACACCGTCAGCAGCAACCCAATTAAATAGCGAAGCCACTTATTGTTCATTTAATAGGCTCCTCTGCCGAAAAGTATCACCGGCAGCGTTTCAAACAAAATTTCCAGGTCGAAAAAGATCGATTGATGTTCCACATAATAAAGGTCCAAAAACAACATATCCTCAAAAGTGAGGTTGGACCGTCCCGAGATTTGCCACAAGCCCGTGATACCCGGCTTGACATTGCCGCGCTGTTTATGCCACTCGTAATTCATACTCTCGTCGTCAATTTTATTAAAATCACCTACCGGTAAAGGCCGCGGTCCCACCACCGACATTTCACCCTTGATTACATTGATGAGCTGCGGCAATTCATCAATACTCAACTTCCGTATAATCCTTCCGAAAAAAGTCACCCTGGGGTCTTTCTTCATTTTGAACAGCGCTCCGTCGGCTTCGTTCTTTTCCAGGAGTTTTGCCTTTATTTCCTCCGCGTTTACATACATCGACCTGAATTTGTAAAAGTAAAACTCCGGCCCGCCCTTGTAAAGGGAGCGCCGCTGTAGGAAAAACACCGGTCCCCGGGAAGTTAATTTTATTAATAAGGCAATAACAAGACACAACGGCAAAATCACCGGGCTGATAAGAATCACAAAAACGAGATCGAAAATTCGTTTGAGCCGTGAATTAAAACGATGGAAATGGATACGCCAGTTCTCCAACACCAACGATACACCGTAGACATCCCGTATCCTGGAGTCTTGAAAAATGGTGGCGATTTTGGGGGTCACCATTTTGAGTTTCACATTATGTTGACGGCAAAGCGAGAGTATGGATTCGTACCCTTTCATTGCCATGGTATCCGAAACAAAGAATACCACATCCGGTTGAAATGTTTCCAGGAGTTTTTCCAGTTGCGTTTCAGTACCGATAACCCTGTCTTTAATATCTTTGTAGACCCGGCTGCTCCGTTCCCCTTTCTTGCGTACATACCCCAACACATGAAAGAACCCACCAAACAAATGACTGATTTGCTGGGAAAATTTGTAAGCCCACTCATCCGCTCCAATGATAATAGTCCTGAAACCAATAGCTTGCCGTTTCAGCAGCATGTTCCGAATGCGCCGCATCATGCTGTGGGCAAACTCGAAAAAAACATAAATCACAAAGAAATTAATCATGATGACAACGCGCGAATACACCTGCCCCCGGATAATATACAAAAAAGCCATGGTCAATACCGCCACATACATAATAAGCCGCTTGTAACTGGAACGCATGGCGTCACGGGTAAAATTGTAACGCGATCGGTAAACCCCCAATCCCAAACTCACTATAAGGAATATAAAGTTGATAAACACCAAAGGCTTGGTGTAATTCTTAAAGTCGTGCAGGTTGCCGAAACGCAGCCAGATACTGACAAAGAATGATGCATTCAGTAAAATAATATCCACGAACAACGAGGAAATAGAGTCGATCATTCCCCAATTCCGCTTCAAAAAACCTTTTCTTACATGGAACATCCTATTTTAATGCCTCCGGCTGAAACCGCGCCAGGGGGGCTTTTTTGTAAAACCGCCCCCTGGACCCCCTGAAAAACTTTTGTTTATTACTATATCTTTTATCCATACATTGCGGTCCCTCTTACCTCCCGCTTCCAAATCATCATTGACAAAGGAAATCTTCACTCTACCAATACTTTGCTCCTTTACCGGGAACCTCATTTCCCACTTTCTCATATCCGGGGTCAATACAATAAACCGCCGCACCCTCGAAATTAAATATTCCCCCTCCAATCGTTCAAATTCTA
>JAUPLE010000256.1 GCA_030837085.1 Acidobacteriota bacterium
CCAGGAGTAAGAAATAAGTGGATTTCCCGGTCTGGCGGGGGGCCCAGATGGTGAAGTAACGTTCGCCTTTCACCAGTTGGATCCCTTTCTCTACCAGGTCTGCGCGATACAATGTATAGTGTTTTGTTGGAATGTTCGGGCCCGACGTATTGAAATAACGCTTTGCTGTTTGAATCATGGCAATAGTATATTATAAAAGGATTCATATTTCAAGCCTGCAATGTTGCCAGGACAACCGTCTGAACCGCGGATTATGCTGATGCCGCAGATTACGCAGATTAAAATTAAGAAATGAGAAAGCCTTTCATCAGCGTCATCAGCGTTATCAGGTTAATCTGTGGTTCAGACAGTTTTTTTTCATTTAATCTGAAAGTCATCTTATCAAATAGGGGCGGCGAAAATAATATTCCCTCAAAAGAAGATTGACCTGGATACTGTTTCGGTACGCTTTCCCCAAATTCATTACACACCAACTCTCTTCCAGGTGATACCCCAATGCATCAAGGATAGCGGTATGAAGTTTTACGAATTCAATATCACCGTAGCCGGTAAATTGCCGGGCTGTCATAGAACTTCGAAACGCTTCTTTTAAATAGTGTTTGGCTTTTTTTTCATCATCCCCTGTGGCATCCCGGTAGAGATCGAAATTGATCTTAGCCGACAATAAATGAAGGTCTTTATAATCGGAGTACAACAATTTTGCCCACCACAATGACCGCAGCATGACGGGCGAAGCGTTTTGCGATTTCGCGGGAGTGACATTATCGTATTCGGGGATTCCTAATCTGGCCTCATATTCCCGCTCAACATCGTGAACGATATCCCTGGATACCTTTTGGCGTATGGGGGTGAGCACCAACCACACCAGGAGACCGATAAAAAGGAAAAGGATGGTATAGAAATTAATAAACCTTGTGACAAATTGTGTAAACGTGCCGCTTTCACCTGCAACCCTTTCTTCGGGTTGATTGAGCATCCCGTATCCAGCCAGTACAACGGCAAAAGCAATGATGATAGGGGGGCTCCTGAACGGCAGATCGATAAGGCTGTGGATTAAAACGCCGCAGATACCCAGCAAGCCGAAAAAGACGAATCCTTGTTTCCATTCCCGTGATGTGACAATATTGACTACCAATAAAACAAAAACCGCGATTAACAAACCGGCGCCGATGAGTCCGAATTCACATAGAAATTGCATAAAGTCGTTATGCACATTTGCCATGCCCCGGTTGTAAATTGCAAAAGATCTTTTTTTAGGGTCTTTCACGTATTGCATGAGGTATTCCCGGTAGCTATCCCCGCCGATTCCCAAAGAGGATGGTCTTTCCATATCTTCGCTGCGGCAACAATCTGCCAGAATTTCATATCGAATTGCTCTGCGATGAATTTCCCCGGCTTTGCCATGGTTGATAACCTGGCGCGTATCTCGTCTTTTGATGTAATATATAGGGCCAATGAACCGATTACCACCACACAGGTAGTAGCAATGGCAATAAAACTTGTTTTTCGCCGCACTTTGAAGTTCTTCCAGGGGGTCAGATGCAATAGGTACAACATGAAAGCTGCAGCCATTATCCAGGAGAACAGTATTGCATAACGACCGCGCGACAAATGAATCGCACAAAACTGCAGTAAGATTATAACCGATAGTATTCCGGCTTTCATTGATGCCCGGGGTTCTTCCTTTCTATTGATGTAATAATAGAAGAACAAGCCGCATGCCAGCCCTAAATGTAAGATAAAGAATGAACCGGCATGATTCGGGTAGCCGAAAGTGGAGAAGAAAAAAACCGGCTGCCGGGGGAGGATAGGGATAAGCCATGTGGGGTAGTTTTTAGTCAAAAAAGGTGCAATCATTCCAAAAATTGCCAGGAGCGATGCATTGATAACCATGCCCCAGAACAATATTCGTACCATTCGAAGCCTGGAAAACGCATGACGTATAATGAGTAGAGCCACAAAAGTCGGGAAAAACCGTACCACCATGTCCCAACTCAGGATGGAATCCACCGCCCCCGGCAGCCAATCGATGTAAGGGGGGCTGAACATTACGTTCTGCGCCCCCCCTTCCATTTGTTCAAATATCCGAACTTTTCCCGAATTCCACCATTGAATATAGAGTTGGCACAAAAACGCGGCCCCTAGATAGAAAATTGGGTCCCGTAATATGCTTTGAACCTGCTGGCGTACCAGTAAACAGCCGTGGGAATGGGATGTCCTACGCAAGTAAGGTGTTAAAAGGAATACAAAAAGGGTAATCGCTGCCAACCAGGGATAAGGAGCAAGAAATTGTCGGATGGCTCCCTCTCTCACCCAGGTTGGGAAACTTAACAACAAAATAATAATCAATATTATTCCATCGCTTCCAACCAAACGTTTGATATCAATGCGTTTATGCATCAGGGGACAGGTTAATTATAACCGCAACAACAACTGGTATTACAAGAAAAACTACCGGAACAGCAATTACAATCACAACCGGAGGCGGAATTCTGATTACTACAGGAGTTAGAACAGCATGTTTGTTCATCAATGCAATCACAATCACAATCGCAATAACAATAATCATAGACTTCAGAATAGATTCTCGATATATCTGGAATTTTTTCGGAGTTTCTGAGATTAGAATGAAGAATGGGCATTTGACGATTATTCTTCAATGTCAACAGACCATGATCATAGGTAGAATATTTATCGACATAGTCATCCCCATAATAGGTATAATAAGATGTGTAATTTTTTCCCTCTTTTGAATAGTTCATATAGAAACGTACCTCTAATGCATCTACAACATCCCGTGAATCAATACAGTGCTCGTCGGGCAAGAAATGATTGCCGCTCTGGTGTTCGTTGGTCAGAGAGCCTTTGCAAGTATACCAATTAATTCCCTTTCGATATAACATCCACCCTGAAAGTTGGGACAAGTTATTCACGGTCCTTCCCTCGTAAATCATATTTTTTTTAATGATAGAGTCGATGCCTATACCTACTTCATCAATAGTAAATCCCCAATTTCCCTTCTTATTAGAATGAGATACGCGATGCAGAATAATTTTCACTTCATCTCCGTCTATGGCAGGACCCCAAAAACTTAAGGTTTGGTCATCATTTATTGTCACTTTGAATTTAGAACCATGTTTACCGGCGACATCTTCCATTCTAATCTGTTCAATTATTTGGCCTTCCTTATTGATTATGTCGAGATAGTCCTGGTGATTCAGCAAGAATCCTGAGAAATGTATTTTAATCCAGGTAGCTCCAGTCTGCCGAATGGTGGCAGCCCATACCGTCTTATTATATGTTATATGACGATTCGGCAACTTGATACCTGTAAAAATAGATACTCCCACAGCTTCCTCAGCGGTTAATTGACTGCTAAAAAAGACAAACACACCAATGATCATTCCGATCATTGCGATTACATTTTTTTTTCTCATAGGTAATTCCTCCTTTATTTTTTATTGTTATTTTAACGCCTTTTCACTTCGACCGACATTTGCGAACTCCATCTCCTCCCCCCTCTATTTCGATTTTTACCGTCACTGCACATCTCTTACATGCTTCTTTATTGGCTGAATGCCCGGGGTTTTGACCGTTTTTTTCGGCCCACACGGTGAGAGCTATTATTCCCACCTAGAACAAAAAACAAACAAGCCATCATGATCAATCCTTTCATTGTTTACTCCTTTTTTATACCCCCCTAAGATAGTATAATTCTTCACAAAAGAAGTCAAAATTTATAATATTTGACCTTTTTTTTTCAAACACTGGATTAGAGAGGGTTTCAAAATGTAAAGATTTATAAATATTTACATTTATACCTTTACGCCGACTTTTTTTTCGATTAAAAGAGTGTTTCCGCCGCGCGGCTTTGACACTGATTCAACTTAAAACAGTCATTCCGCCGCACGGCGGAGACGTTTTTCAAACTCAAATTGTCTTTGCGCCGCACGGCGCTGACATTGTCCGGGATCGAAAGTGTCTCTCCGCCGCACGGCGCTAACATGTTCCGAAGTTGAAATGTCTTTCCGCCGCACGGCGGAACCATTAATTGAACTTCCAACTGTCTCATTGCCGCACGGCGCAAACACTGTTTTAATGTCAAAATCCACTGACTCACAATTTTAGTCTTGCCGTAAACCTCTCTATATATTATAATCACCTATGGAGAAAAAACATATGACGAAGAAATCTGTTAAAATCGGTATTATTCAATCGGGGCCGCAATTCCTGGACCTCCAGGCCAGCATGGACAAAGCCGCCTGCCTGGTGAAAGAAGCAGTCGGCAAAGGCGCTGAATTGGTAGTGTTCGGCGAATCCTGGCTTTCGGGCTACCCGGCCTGGCTGGACCTCTGCCCGGAATCGGCGGTGTGGGGCCATGAACCTACGAAAGAAGTCTTTGCCGCCACTTACCTGAACAGCGTCGCCGTCCCCGGCGACGAAACCAAAGTCCTCTGCGACCTGGCCCGAAACCATCACATTGTTATCTGCATGGGCGTCAATGAAATCGTTAAATCAGGTCCGGGTAATGGTACTATTTACAATTCACTCCTGTTAATCGATGCGGACGGCAAAATTGTTAATCATCACCGCAAACTGATGCCTACTTATTCGGAGAAACTACTGTATGGATTGGGTGACGGACGCGGCTTGAAAAGA
>JAUPLE010000257.1 GCA_030837085.1 Acidobacteriota bacterium
CCGGCAGATTCAGGTATTACACCGTCGATCCCGGTAATCCCAACACGTTAAGCCTGAATTTTGTCTATTCATTTTGCGAAGACCGCTTCGGACACCTCTGGATAGCCACCAATGGCGGCGGCCTCAACCGGTTCGACCCGGGCAAGCAGCAGTTCACCTATTACCGCGCCAATCCGGCCAGGTCCGGGAGCTTAAGCAGCGACCTTGTTTTTTGCATCTTAGAAGACAGCGCCGGCGTAATCTGGGTCGGAACCAACGGCGGCGGCCTCAACCGCTTTAACCGTGAAAAAGGAACTTTTAAAGTTTACACCAACCGCCCCAAGGATCTCTCCAGTTTAAGCAACAACGTTGTCCGAGTCTTATACGAAGATTCTAATGGCGTCTTTTGGGTTGGGACCACGGGCGGCGGACTCAATCGCTTCGACCGAGAAAAAGAACAATTTACCCGTTATCAAAATATCCCCGGCGATCCCACCAGCATCAGCGATAACCTGGTCCGGGTTATTTATGAAGACAGGAATCAAGAGTTGTGGATAGGAAACTCATTCACCGGGCTCAACAAATTCCAGCGGGAAACAGGAACTTTTACCCATTACCGGAGACAACCTAATAATCCCAACAGCCTGAGCAATGATAATGTCCAGTGTATTTACCAGGCCCCGGATGGGATATACTGGATAGGAACTTTTGGCGGCGGGCTTAATAAATATGACGCCCGGCAGGGGACCTGGACCCATTACAGGGAGAAAGACGGCCTGCCCAATGATGTTGTTTATGGAATATTGGCCGATGAAGAGAACAACCTCTGGCTCAGTACCAATAAAGGATTATCCAAATTCAATCCCCAAACCGGTTTTTTCAAAAATTTCACCACCAGGGATGGCCTCCAGAGCTATGAGTTTAACGGAGGGTCTTATTATAAAAGTAGGAGCGGTGAAATGTTTTTCGGCGGCATTAATGGGTTCAATGCCTTTTATCCCCCCGAATTAAAGGACAATAAAAATATCCCGCAAATCGTTATCAGCGATTTCCAGGTATTCAATAAATCCATAGGCATTGGCGGTGATTCCCCTTTAAAGAAGCACATTAGCGAAACCGAACAGATCATCCTTTCCCATAGGCAAAATGTTTTTTCCTTCAAATTTGTAGCGCTGGACTATACCATTCCCGAAAAGAATCTCTACCGGTACATGATGGTGGGATTCGACAAAGAGTGGATAACCACCGATGCTTCAAGACGTTTTGCCAGCTACACCAACCTGGATCCCGGGGAATACGTATTCCGGGTCACCGGGTCCAATAATGACGGCGTCTGGAATGAAAAGGGTGCCTCCATTCGAATTATCATTAAACCGCCATTCTGGACGACATGGTGGTTCCGTGTGTTTTCCCTTTTCACGGCGATCGTGTTGTTTGCTGCATTCTATAAGCGAAGGTTGAGAATCATATCCGGGAAGTCACGGATGGAAGCCGAATTATCGGCGGCCCATACCGCGCAAATGTCCATCATGCCCCAGTCCGACCCCCAGGTCCAGGGATTTTATATATCCGGCATATGCGTCCCCGCCTATGAAGTGGGGGGCGACTTTTTCGATTATATCTGGCTCAATCCCGAACAGACAAGATTAGGGATTGCCATTGGCGATGTAGCCGGGAAAGCCATGAAGGCCGCCATGACAGCCATTATGTCCAGCGGTATTCTTTATTCCAAAATAGATTCCGGCTCTTCCGTCAAAGAGATCATGACCCAGACCAATCGCCCGCTTTTTTTCAAGACGGACAGGAAGATGTTTACCGCCCTTTGCCTGGCGGCGCTGGACCTGCGCACCAAGGAATTTATTTTTACCAATGCCGGGCTCAGCGAACCACTCTTGAAATCAGGAAACTCCGCCGTTTACATCGAAAGTGTGGGGCCGCGTTTCCCGTTGGGAACGTTTAAAGATAACATCTACCAGGAAGCCACCCTACAATTGAAACCCCATGATGTGATCGTACTTTTTACCGATGGTATCCCGGAAGCCCGGAACCATGACGGCGAATTTTACGGGTACGATACTTTGCGAAAGCTGGTAGAAGCCATGGATACTTCCCTCCTTACGGCGGTAGAGATTAAAAATATAATCCTTGCGGATGTCAAGCGGTTTTCAGGTCACGTACCGCAGCGAGATGATATAACCGTGGTGGTAATCAAATATCAGGGCCATTAAGAAAAACGTATTGCCCGCGAAACACGCAAAAAACGCGAAAAAAAAGAAAAGGGGAAATATGGAGACAGACGAATTTTTTCCCTCCCTCACATTTTTTTTACTTCTTCGATACGGTAATCCCGGATGTTTCTTGTCCCCGTATCGAACCCCACCCCAACTAATTTTACCGGCTTTGAAGATGATAAATACTTTTCATAATACTGTTTATCCTTTATTTGCTTCATCGCTTTTGCCGCGGCCCCTATCTTAAACTCAAGAATATAAATGTTCCCGGGAGTCTCGAAAACAGCGTCTATCCTGCCCCGATTGGTAGGGTCTTCGGATTTGACGACCACGCCGATCGCTTTCATGGTTAGATATATAACCAGGTGATAGTACGATTCCCTATCTTTTTGAACAATAGAATAAGGAATAGTGGAAAAAAAAGATTTCATAATCTCGAAAAATCCCGGGAGATCATCCCTGTGAATCGCGTCTTTTAATTTTTTATATTCCCTATCCACTTCGGTAACATTTTTCCCGGTATACGAATGACATAGGTAAACCATAAACGACTCTCTCACCTCGGCATTGGGATAGGTTAAAACATATTCCGGTTTGGAAAAAGGGGCGATATTTCTTTCCTTTACGGTTAAATACCCGGTTTGAAACAATAAAGACACGATATCGAGGCTTTCGATATCGTACTGTTCGAATAAATAACTGCTGGCGGTTATCCCGTCGTAATCCCGGACGTCGCCGCCGCTTTCCCGGATGAAATCGATTAAGAAAGTAGGCGTGGCGGAACTGAACCAGTAATTTTCAAACCGGTTTCCTATGAAAAGGTTGAGGATTGAAAAAGGGTTGTAAACGAAACTTTTCCCATCCCATGAATAGCCGTTGTACCATTCTTTTACATTTTCGGCGATTTCTTCTTTTTCACTGTTCAATACCTTCGCAAGCCGGGCCATTTCATGGTCGAAATACGTTTTCATCTCTTCCGCGGTATAACCCAATAAAGCGGCATATTCATCTGAAAAGGTGATGTCGGTCAGGTTATTCAATCCTGAAAATATGGATACCCTCGAAAACTTTGAAACACCGGTTATAAAAACGAATTTCAGGTATTCTTCCGTGCTTTTGAGTACTTCATAGAACATTTTTAAAATTTTACGGTTCCCCTTTGCGATGGATAAATTATCGATGTGATCAATGATGGGTTTATCGTATTCGTCGATTAGCACGACGACTTTGCCCACGGCGGATAGTTTTCGGATCAGTTCGACAAACCTGGTTTTATAGTTTGAGAAAGTCAATTGGACGCCATATTCATTCGCTATTTGATCGATGGTCTCATATAGGGATTTTTTCAGCGTTTCATGATTTTCATAGGCCAGGCTGGTAAAATCGATGTGGATCACCGGGTACTTTTTCCATTCTATTTTATCGTAAATCCATAAATCTTTGAATAATTCGCTGTTCCCGGAAAATATTTCCTTGAGGGTGGAAATCAGCAGGGATTTGCCAAACCTTCGCGGGCGGGAAAGAAAATAGTATATTCCTTTTTCTTTAAAAAAATTGTATATATATCTTGTTTTATCGACATACAGGTAATTCTCGGTAATCAGTTCCTTAAAAACACGTTTATTTAAAGGCAATTTGATAAACGTCTCCATCCGGATATATCCGGGGACTTGAAATGAAATATCTTTAAAAGAGGATAATTCAAAATAGGGTTTCCCATCCTGGCCTGGCCAGCGATTTGTATCCGGTACAAATTCGCTTCGCCGTGAATCGAAAATATAAGGCCGGACCTTTGCATCAAAATCTTTTTCCGAAAAATTTACATGAATAAATTGAAAACCGATAGAACCCTCTTTATCGTTAGTGTAAGAGGCATTGGCGCCCAGGCAGAGGCAGGCATGGTCCGGGTCTTTAAACACCGGTGCATGAACCGAATGGGTATGGCCGTGAAGCAGCAGGCGGCAATTTTTTAACAGCTCCCCCCTACCGCCTTCCAGGTCTTTCAGCCAATCGAACGGTGGATGATGCATCAAAAGAACCCTGTTGGAAAATTCTTTCGATTTATCCAGCGCAGCAATCACCTGGGGAGAACCCAGGGCAATATTGAACCGGTCATTGTCCCCTTCCGACGCCCAGGCGCTGTTGAGACCAAGAAAAGAAATATTCTTATCCTTATAATTCTTCACCCAGAAATAATCTCCCGGGGCCGCATAAAGCCCAGGATTTAATTCCTGCACAAAATCCCGGTAGGATTTGAATTTACTATTTATAAAACTTTCGATATGTTTGGGGTTGTCAAGTAATTTATCAGTGTTCCCTTCCTTAACCACCTGGTGGAGGGAAAATAACTCATTAACCTGGGACCGGTCCACGTCGTGGTTGCCCGGAACCACCAGGAATTCGGTTTCTTTCGGTAAGACCGTTTTGAGTTTCTCCAGGAAAACCAACGCCTCGTCATATTCGGACTTGTTCCCGGAAAAGGCAACGTCGCCGGTGACAGCGACAAAATCCGGGTCTCCATGCTCTTTCGTATGCGTTAATACGGCGTCGATTAATCGCTGCTGCACCGTCTGACGAAACGCCTTGCTCTCTTCGTCTTTGTTCTGTCTAAAATGAATTTCCGACAGGTGAAGGATCGTAATTTCGTTCATGTCTATGCTCTTATTATCTAAACTTCATGTATAGTAATACCACAAGTGAAAAAGAATTTCAAGAGGTTAGAGGTTAGCGGACAATCAAATTTTTTCCCTTTATAACATTCCAATTCCTGTTGACAAGAATTGAAAAGCATATTAATATATTCTTTCACTCCATTTGCCCCTAAAATAAGGATGAAAGCAACATGAAACAATTTATTCTACAACTTTCAGTAATACTGGCACTGAGCCTGGCCGTCGCCTTCACTTACAACCATTTCTCCAAAACGCCCCTGCCTCTTTTTAAGCAATACGACCCCCACATGGTGGACCTGGTCATCAGCAATCAAACAGGTAAAAATGTTTTACCCGGGGAACCCCAAATCCCCCATTTCCAGGAAATCGATGCCGACACCCTACAAAGCCTGGTAGAAGCACAAAAAGCCATCCTCCTGGACGCCAGGACACCCGATAGTTTTCAACAATGCCATATCCCGGGCGCTGTCAGCTTACCCATCTCCCGGTTCAACGAAACCTATGACGGCGTCTCTTCCCAATTAGCGCAATACAAAACCGTTATCTGCTACTGCGAAGGCCATGACTGCACCGATTCCACCCTGCTGGCCTTTGAATTGTTTAAAAAAGGATATCCCGATATTTTCGTTTATAAAGGCGGTATGGCTGAATGGGAACAACTGGCTTACCCCATAGAAACGCCCCAAGAAAATGGAAGTAAGGAGAATTAACATGGACCGGAAACAGAAAATAGTTGCGTTCTTAGCCTCCCGCCCGGTCCAGTACATATGTTGTTTCATCCTGGGCGGATTGTTCATATATGCCAGTATCGATAAGATCGTCAACCCCTACGCCTTTGCCAAAATCATTTATGGTTACAAACTAATGCCCGGTATTTTCATTTACGCTATGGCCATTACGTTTCCCTGGGTAGAGATGATTGCCGGACTTTTCCTGGTCGCCGGGATATATAAACGCACCGCGGCGATTATACTTTCCGGCATGCTGCTGGTCTTTGCCACAGCTATCACTATCAACCTGGTCCGGGGATTGAAATTCGACTGTGGATGCTTTTCCACGGTTGCCACCCAATCCGGCAGCGATCCCGTGGGACTGCTGATAAGGGATATTTTGATATTGATACCGGGGATTATTATTATTTTTTTTCAAAAATCCCGTTGTCCCGGGCCTCGGCGACAAGGTCTTTAAACCGGACTTTACAATCCTGGTAGTGCAGCATAACCGAATGGCGAATCATGGGCACCCGTCTCAGCATTTCGATCATCTCCGCCACTTCCTCCTTGAATAGATCTTCTTTCCGCGGGTTTTCTTCCTCTTTTTTTGCCTGGATATCTTTCCAAAAGACCGGCCCATTTTCGAATAAAAGCCATTCGACAGAGACGCCCAATTCCGTATGCAATTGATCCAGGCTATAAACATTGACCAGGTGTATGCCTCTTTCATTTTTCTTATACGTGCCGTCCTGTACTCTTATAATGTCTGCCATCCGGCGTTGGGTATATTTGAAAGATTCCCTCACCTGCTTTAACCGTTTCCCGATATTTACAATATTAATCATTTTTTTACCTCCATAATCGCTGTGATTTACTATGAAAAACCATAATAAACCATTTCAAAAGACCTGTCAAGAGACAAAAAAGGTGAAATATCGCCCTATATGGCTAGATCAACTACCAAATAGGGTCATCAATCGAAACAATAAGGCTATCATTCACTCTTTTGGGGCGATAAATCGCGTAAATAAGAGCAAAATATCGAACGATAGGATTATCTTTCATATAAATAGGATAGATTTATCAATTATTTCCGCATAATATTATTCCGATAGGATCGCTGGTAATCCTATCTATCGTATCGATAACCCCTTCTGTTAATATGATGACCCTATTTGTTTGATTGATGACCCTATTTTTTACTATGATAATCCTACTTATACCAATATTGCCCCTATTTACATGAGCAATGGCCCTATATGCGCGATTGATGGCCCTATTCGCCTGGATGATGACCTTATTTATGTATGCGATAATCTTATTTGCATAGTAAATGACCCTCTTCAGGTGAAAAGAGATTCTTTTTCGGAGGACAGGTTAGAAATGAGCCTTTTGATACTAAGAGATGCCGAATCTACAAGAATGACACAATCCGGGACCTTGAAGTCTGAAAAAAGGGCCGGTACATCCTCTGTCACGATCAGGATCATTCGCTTCGCATTCTTGCTGATGCCAGACTTATAAAGGGACAATGCAGCTTCGGTGACAGTCTCCCCGTATTTCTGAACTCTGACAGGAATAGGTATGCCGTCGAATGTCACCCGTAAGAAGGCATCGATCCCGTTGTTTCGTTGGACAGGAACATGGGGAATGCCGTTTAGTAATGAAAGCGCGGATTCATCTGCATTCCTGTATGACTCGGCGCCATTTTTCAACAGATGCGAGTCGGTACGAACAGGCTCTTCTACCCGTTTTCTTGATAGAGAGCAAGCTTCCGGCGATATATCTACACCGATTGCCTTTCGCTCAAGCAAGCGGGCGGCGACCAGTGTTGTACCGCTCCCGCAGAATGGATCAATAACAAGGTCACCACGGTCAGTAGTCAGTTGGAGAATTCTTTCCAGAAGTAAGATCGGTTTCTGAGTGGGGTATCCAGTCCGTTCCTTTGCCTTTGGGTTAAGAAACGGGATTTCCCAGACGTCACTCAGAGGCACTCCGTCCTTCGCCCCTGAAAAAATCACGTTCCCGTTTTCGTCTCGTGCATAGACAGATTTATTAGCGTCGTCACGGCTCCTCTTCTGGAGAATTTGGTCGACATTAGTGGTAGGTGAATACCCTGTCAATATAGTATGAAATTTATAATTACCGGTTTTTGAATAAAAGAGAATCGTTTGGTGAGCAGGAAGAAGTCCTCGAACCGAATTAGACCACCTCTTATAGTGCCAGATAATCTCAGCGCGGAAGTTTCTTTGAGAAAATGTGTTATCCAGAAGCAGCCGTGCAATATGCGATGCCGTCCTGTCACAATGGAAGAATATAGAACCGGTGGCCTTAAGAATCCGATGGATTTCAATAAGCCGGTCTTCTAAGAATGTCGCATAATCGGACGCAGAATCCCACCTGTCATCAAATGAGAATTCCATTTCCCGATCCCTGGTGCTCAGTCGATGTTCCCGCTGGGTAAAGAATGGAGGATCAAGATATACCATATCCGCGCAAGAAGGCGGCAAATCATGCAGAACTTCTAAACAATCATTATTATGGATTTCAATTTCCATTAGCGTTAGTGTTCTCTCTGGCAAGTTCTTCAAGGATCGCCTTCAAATCGACTCCTGTTCTCTCCTTGACAAAATCCCACGCTGATTCGGCAAAATAATATTTCCCATCAAGACCTTCGTACAACGTTTTTAGTGTCTCCTGGATTCGAATGGCTTGGTTGCGGTTCGGATAGTAAAACATGACACGAATTGGAACATAACCGGCGTTCTTTACAGCCTTGAGCCGCGTATACTCTTTGGTAATATGGTCGCCATCGGTTGTGGCGTCTTTCCATTTGATTTCTAAAGCATCGTTTTGTACGACGCAGTCGATCTCGAAGGTTTTCGGCTTGATACCTTCTGTGTTTGGGATTCGCCTGGATTGTGAATCCGGGAATTTTTCTTTGAAGCAAAGCTTCGTAGCGTCTTCAAGAAAAGAGCCTGCGTACTTGTAAAGGAACCGACCTTTATTTTGATACACATCGATCAACTGACCTTCTTGATCGGTAATGCCAAGGACGCGATATATCAGGTAGTGTGAAGTGTCATCTGCCTTCATTTCTTGAACTCTGGCCTCAACCCTTACTTTCAACTCGGCAGCATACTTGTTTGCCAGATTCTTAATTTTGTCTTTAATCGTCATAATCTTTGTCCTTCTTCTCTTACATCCGGATATTATTATCTCACATTTAGATCGAAAGTCAAGTGTTAGGGAGTTCCTCATCCATGTCATCCATTCACTCCTGTTGACATTTAAAGAAGAATACACTATCATACAAAAATATGGAAGAGATTGCAAATTACGTTGAAAGCGGTGGAAGAAGTCAATTCATTGAAAAGGCATTGCTAAACGAATTGAAACGAATCAAGAGAAATAAACTCATTGAGGCGTACCGGGAATCGGCAAAAGATGCTGAGGATGATAACCGATTTTTCGAAGGAGCTATCGGAGATGGACTTTCCTAAGCGGGGTGACATCTACCTTGTTAACTTTGATCCCACAATCGGCCATGATGGATTTAATTCGTTTGGCACCTAAGTCCTCTTTTCATCTTTTTTTCTTTTTACTTTGATGGCCTTTATTTGCTGGCGGCAGCCAGCACCGGTTCAAACAAATGGGTTACCGCGGCCTGGTATTCATTTTCTTTACCGCTGAACGCCACATCCCCACTGAAAACGATAAAATCCACCTTTGCCAGGTCTGAGTGAATTTTGTATCGTTCTTTAATATCAGTTATTAATGCATCTAGAACCACCTGACGGTCAAATACCCCATCCTTTTGAACCTGTTGATGCCAATCCGAAAGATGCAGCCATGTTAAACCTGCCATCACATAACCTCCAGGGAGAAAACGTAATACTTAACCTTCCCTATGTTAGATTAAATTATACCATACTCGAGAATCATAACAAAGGAGTCAACCGAAACCAATTTTTATAAAAATTGCCTGATAAATTCTCCCGGTGTGATAATTGCCACTTTCGGGAAATCAATCTC
>JAUPLE010000258.1 GCA_030837085.1 Acidobacteriota bacterium
GAGCGGCACCCCCCCGGCCCCATCCTGCGCCGGGTCTATCTCTCCCGGGTGAAAAAAATGCTCCTGCGCCCCCTGGTCCGGCCCCAATGAAATAACATCCAGCAAACCCGAGTCCGCTATTTCTTTGGCCCCGGCAATCGTCTCATCAAGCGATGGCCTGCCAAAATGATGCCTCAGCAGCGGGTAAGGATATTTCTGCCTTATCCTTTCTACAAGTGTTTGGGCAAAAGCTTCTTCTTTTTTCAATTCCCCTGCTTCATACAAATAAGCTTTCACTTGATCGGGGGGTTCCGTACCGGCAAAGACACTTTCAAAAAGCCCGGACTCCTTTGCCGCTTCCGCCGCCGGCGGGGTTCCGCCAAAAACGAAACGCATGGAAGAAAGTTTATTTTTCCCCACCAATTCCTTAAGCTCGGCAAATAAACTTTTGGCCACCGCGGGAGTTAGACGGTAACTTATTGCCGTAATATCCGGGCGATGTTCCATGATAGCGTTCACCAACCGCTGCGGCGATACGGCGGGGCCCAATAATACCGTCTCATACCCTGCCGCCTCCGCCAATTTCAAAAAATGATACAGCCCGCTTACATGCACGCACGTGCCCAGGGCCGCCCCTAAAATTTTCTTTTTCATCGTTGTACCTCCTGCCCGGGTATCTCTGACTGCCCTATCGACAGCAGGCGCAATTCCTTGAGGGTCATCCCGACGATACCCAGCCGTTCGACGGTTCGGCCCTCTTGCCAATAATCGCATTCATTGATTATCGAACCCAGGTGAATCAACGCTTTCAACGTGGGGGTGGGCACCTTGAACATGTCGCCGATAGAGGCGATAGGCACCAGGCTGGCCGGGATATCTTCGGTAAGATAACGAATATTCAAGTGTGTAGGGGCCATAATGCCGCGGTAACCGGGGTTTGCGTGCATGGCGTCATGAAGTGTTTTACCGGCTGTGCTGTAGGCCAGGTATAACCATTCGCGGGCAGTCAGCGCCCGGATTCCCAGGGCTTCCGCAACCGCCACACGTTCGGCATCCACTCGATCCAGCACCTGGGCAACGGAACGTGTTACGCCTTGCACATAAAATTGAAATTCGGAAATATCTTCGATCCAACCTGCATTCAATATACATAAAGCCGGGTGAAATACGGCGCCGATATTATCTAAACTGGTCTTGAATATGTTATCGCCTGGTACGAACTGGGGATACGCGCACCGTATTCTACCCAGGACTTCCGGGATACGATGGGCGCGGATCGATGCGAGGGGAATAGAATTTTTGATGCGAAAAATTCTTGCTTGCGCCGGACCTATGGCCCGGGATGCGTAAATAAAACTTTGCGTCTCAGCAATGATCGCATTGGCGCTGCATCCTTTTGCGTTCAGGACCTGTTTAAACTCCAGCGCCCCAAACGTTCGCCCGGGATTTAGCACTACGATCTGTCCGTCTTTCAAGTGGGGTGCGCATTGTTCCGCGATAAACCGGTGGGCCGTCGCAGGAACGACTACCATTATTATTTCCGCGTCCCTGATAATTTCTTCAATATTGGTGGAGGCTGCCTGGATTTTCCCGAAACCCGTTATTTCGCCTTCGATTTCGATTCCCCCACGTGCTTTGACGCCCCATAGGCGTTCCTCGGTTCGATTATACATCCTCACATCGAATCCCATAATTCCCAGGTGCCCGGCCATCGCCATACCACCGTGGCCGGCCCCCAGCACCGCAAATTTCGGTTTTGTTTGTTCATTAGCTTTTACATCCATGGTTATTGCCTCCTTCACGCTTTTAATTTAAATTTTTAAATCGTTTCACCACTATTCGTACATGTCAGGCGGCGCTCGACGTTTCGACTTTCCGTTTTATCTTTTTCGGCTCCAAATCGCAGGTTGTGCTCTTCTCTAATTTTATATTAATAAATATTAGAAAAAATGTCAACCCTTCACTTAAAAAAAATTGAAAATATGCGATGAGGTATGATATAATACGGTATTCTCTTGAGGATGAATCCGAGTGTTCTAAAACGCTTACATTATATTCAAGAGGGTATAAAGTTTTTAGTTGGAAAAAGAAAGGGTGCGTTGGCGTCAAAGGGTGTTAACGCAGGTTAAAAAATATAGACTGGACGGTCGAGCCGCCTTCCATAAGACACAGTTATCGCTGCTAAAAAAGTTCTGTGTCAGGCCCACAGCATGGGTACAATTATGGAGGCAACATGACTGATAAAACTTCTCAAAATTCTCAAGAACAAGAACCGACAAAATTTCTCCCATTTTTCATCCGCCTTTTTTGGATGTTCGTCGGGAATGTGGTATTGGTATTCCTCGCATTTTCCATTAGCATGCGAAATGAGTCTATCATCGTTGATGCCGCGTTCTGGTTGACGGTAATAGTGCTCGTTTCGATTCGTTATGTCGATATAAAGTGGTTCAAAGGGCAAACAGGGGACGCCGAACCGGCGACACTCAAGGACTGGCGGCAGTATTCTATCCGGTTAGTACTGGCTTCCGTCGGCTTGTACGCACTTGTCCGGCTCGTGGCTCATTTTAAATTGCTTTAGTTTCAGAGGACTGAGAATTTCCTTGTCCCTGGATCCTTAGAATTAAGAACCGGCTATTTTTTTTTGTAAACCTCAAATGTAGAACATGTATATCCTTAAATAGGGGGGAAATGGAAAGGTGACAAGGGAAAACGGGATATATAGGAAATTTCAGGAAATTATTAAAATATGGTATACTTCTATTTGTCCTTCCTTGACATCAATACCAGGAGCCATAATGCAAATTATAAATCTTATCGATTGGGTATTGTCGATTTTGACAACTCTTTTTTGTGCCCTTTTCTTGTTCTCTTCTATCCGGGAAAAAGAACGCAGGGCGGCCTTTATCACCTTCATCTGCCTGGCAGGGAATATGGGGCTGTGGAGTTTCCTTATTCTTTTTA
>JAUPLE010000259.1 GCA_030837085.1 Acidobacteriota bacterium
CGTCCCCGGGAACCAACTGGGTTGATGAAATATGCTGTTCTTTACCGTCCCTTAATACGGAAACGGAAGAAGTCATTGAGCGAGAAAGGGATTCAATGGCTTTTAACGCTTTTGATTCCTGTAAAAAACCAACGATGGCATTAATAAGAACGACTCCCAAAATAACCGAAGCCTCAATCCATTCTTTTAAGAATATCGTGGTTACCGTCGCTGCCAGGAGAATATAAATGAGCGGTTGATGAAATTGCAACAAGAAACGCAGCCAAAGGGGGGTTCCTTTTGGGGGAGTTATTTGATTTAATCCAAAATGCTCCCTGCGTTTTTTAACCTCATCCTGGGATAGACCGACGGAAACATCGACATCAAGCTGTTTGACCACCGTATCAACAGGCAGTGAATACCAGGTTTCTTTACTTATATCCTTTATCTCATTACTCATGTGTTCTCCTTCTTTTTCACCCGTTCCATTTTGCCTAATAAAATCAGTGGAAAATTGTAAATCACGGCCATTAAAAAGTCAATAAAAAAGACAACCGCACAGCAATTCGAATGGCCCAGGTTCAGGCCGATTTTTCTTTTTTACTTTTCCAGGCAATGCGCACCATCCACAGCGTCAAGAGTATCAATGCCAGGATAAGCCCCCGGGCTCCCCAAAGATAGGGACGATTAACCGTATCCACATTTTTCATTATAAATTTGGGAACCGCTTCCTGGTAGGTCCAGACACCCAGCATGACCAGCATGTATACCGGCGTGATATATTTAATTACGAATTTGAAAAACCGGGGCACTGTAAGGTCCGCGCCTTTATGCATTTCGTGCCAGCCCCTCTTGAGCCCGAAAACCCACGAGAATAGGATAATTTCAATGGCGGCAAAGACCACGATACCAAAGGTGCCTGCCCAATAATCCAATTCATCGAGGAAACCGAATTTGAAGAAAACCACCACCAGTACCGTGGCGCTGGCAAGCACGGCAAAAACCGTATTGACCGCTTTTGAACGTTTCCAGTGGAATTCATCTTCCAGGAAAGCAATGGCAGGGGAGGTCATGGCCACGGAGGAGGTAATCCCGGCAATAAAGAGCAGTAAGAACCACATGGCGCCGAATAATTGGCCGAAGGGGATTTTTTGGAAAATCACGGGCAGGGAAACAAAACCCAGGTTAAATGCGCCCTGTTTGGCGATTTCCTGGGTGCCGGCCAGCCCGAAAAAAGCCACTGCCAGGGGAATGGCAATGGTGCCGCCCAGGATCACTTCGGCAAATTCATTGGTGGCCGATGTGGTAATCCCGTTGAGGGTGATATCGTTTTTTTCTCTCAGGTACGAGGCATAGGTGCAGATGATTCCCTGTCCCAGGCTCAATGTAAAAAATATCTGGCCCGCGGCCACCAGCCATACTTCTGCATTGGCCAGCCGGCTGAAGTCCGGGTTCCAGATAAACGCCAGGCCGTTCATAATGTTCTGGTCGGGAAGGGCGGGGTCCGGGGTTCCCATGGTCAGTACGCGGATAACCAGGACAATGGCGAATACAAAAAGAACCGGCATGCCGAATTTGGCCAGCACTTCGATGCCTTTTGAGATGCCCCTACTGAGGAAGAAATAGTTAATCAATAGGGTAATGCCCAGGAAAATCAGGATAGGGATAATGGATGAGAAGAATTGGTTGGCTTCGGCGCCCTGGAAACCTCTTAGAAATTCGTTCATAGCGTTCTGGTTGGTGTTGCCGAAATATTTTCCCGTGGCGGAGAACCAGGCAAAGCCCAGGGTCCAGGATTCGATGAAGTTGTAATACACGACGATAACGAATGGCAGGGCAATGCCCAGTGCGCCCAGGTATTTGGAGCCTCGGTTCTTCCACAGCAGGGAGAACATGCCCGGGGAAGTTCCGTGGTGGTGTGCGCCGCCGTAGCGGCCGATGGTCCATTCAACCCACATGAGGGGGATGCCTAAAAATACTAAGGCGCAAAAATAGGGGATCATAAAGGCGCCGCCGCCATTGGCCGCGGCTTTAACCGGGAAACGCAAGAAATTGCCCAGCCCGATGGCATTGCCGGCCATAGCCAGGATTAAACCGATTCGTGAAGCCCACTGCGCCCGTCCGCCTTCCGCCGGCTCCATCAGTACTTTCTGCCTTTTGGCCAACATAACCCTGGCGAACAAGTACACACTCAAGCCGATAATGGTAGTCCAACCGACGATAAAGAAAATCCAGCCTTGCGATGTCATATTACCTCCATAATAATGCCTCCCGTGGAAGGCAGCTTATTATGGATGGCGGCCCGACCACCCGGTTATTTTTTAACCTGCGGAGACAAACCTGAAGTCGCCGCACCCTTTGTTTTTTCTTAAGTGGAAGATTTTATTATAGCACAGCGTCGAACCGGATTTCAAGGTTTTTTCAAAATTGTCGTGAAAGAGATGATTTCTTGCTTATTCCCTTTTCCGCTTCATTAATCGGGAATCGGGCGGACACGAGACAGGCGGGCCGCCGGTTCGCCCCCATGGGAAGATGAAGAAAGGAGGGAAAAGATAATTGAAAATTTATCTGTTCTGTGTTATAAAAGACGTATGGTAAAAAAATATGATTTTCCTATAACGATAGTTGGCAAAAACAAATACCATTTGGAGAAAATAATCCGATGACAAAAATATGTAAACGGAATATGAAACATGAAGAAGCTGGTGAAGAGCATCTAGCTGTCTTGATAAAGCAGGCTGGAGAAGAGGCCCGCAAACGCAAACGTGAAGCCATGGATCGGCATTTCAAAATGCTTCAGTCTGCTATCGCTGAGGGTTTATCACGCCGGAAAGAATCTATAAAGGCATGAAAGAGAAACCGAGGCTTATCGTGGTGGCAGGGCCAAATGGTTCTGGTAAAACAACAATCACAGAAAAACTCCTACGGCATGAATGGATGGGAGGTTGTGTATATATCAATCCCGATGTTATTGCACAGCAAGAGTTTGGCGGCTGGAATTCGCAAGAAGCCTTTATTAATGCTGCCAACCGCGCTAAACAAATGCGTGAAGAATGTCTAAGCAACTTAACAAGCATGGCATTTGAAACCGTATTTTCAACCCCGGAGAAGGTGGAATTTGTAATGCGAGCTAGAGCTGCCGGTTTTTTTATTCGTTTGTTCTTCGTTTGTACGAACGATCCGGCGATCAATGCCCAACGTATTGCTTTGCGTTTTATGGAAGGTGGACATGATGTCCCGATACCCAAGATCATTAATCGGTATTACCGATCTATAGCGAACTGTGTTGAAATAATGGCAAAAGTTGATCGAGTTTATTTTTACGACAATTCTGAAACGGACGTCGACCCGTCCCTGGTATTCAGGGTATCGGATGGGAAAATCGCCAAAATTTATAAAGAAATGGTTCCCTGGGCGAAAAGTATTGCTGATTTATTTCCAAACCTACAGTAACAATTTTTTCCACCTATATTCTCTGCTTATTATTAACATAGGTTTTCCCGGGATAAATTTAAATATGATGGCTATGAGAAGGCTTTATCTTTCATTAACAATTATCCCTTTTCTTCTCCCCAAATCGGGTAGACACGGGGGGCGTGGGATCGCCCCTACGGAATCAAAAACCCATGACCATTGGATATAAAACGGGACAATCGGAATTTTCCCCTTTATGATGTTGTCATCAGCGGAGATCGAAAGGAGTGATGCCGGTTCGTTTAGCAATGCGTGCGAGCATTTTTGGACCAATCTCTTGCCCATCGTGAAAGGCAAAAACAAAATCTGGCCAGCCATTCCGGGAAAGAACTCGATGGGATGTCCCTGCTTGACGTTTTATCTTCCAACCTATCCTCAATAAAGCAGCTAAAACCTCCCTGGGTTTTGTTGAAGGCCATTGACTCATGCCGGCACCGCAAAAACATCGAGCAATTCTGGGATTTCTTCACCGTGTTCCAGTCTATCAGCCAGGACTCTTAAGGCGAGGGACTCCACTTTGCTGATTGCTTCAGCGCGAGATGATCCGTATGTCATCACCCCAGGTAAATCCAGCACTTCAGCAATCCATCGGCCGTCTTGTTCCTGTTCAATTTCTATTCTCATTGCCAATACCTCTTGGATTATTATATCATTTTTTGATGGATTTTTCCAGAATGTAGCGAATTCGGGGGACTACGCGTTCTTAGCGGCTAAATCTCCGTGTCTGTCCGCGGCCTATTTTTTAATTCGTGAAAATTCGTGGAATTCGTGGGCCGGGCATTTCTTTCATTAACAGTTAACCATTAACAATTGACAATTGACAATTATCTCTATTCCGTTTCATTCACCGGGAATCGGGC
>JAUPLE010000005.1 GCA_030837085.1 Acidobacteriota bacterium
AAATTCGAAACAGTGTCAAAATTCAAATGTTCAAAATCCAAAACAAATGCAGCCCCAAAATATTGGTTTTTGTTTTGGTCATTTGAGTTTGTTTCATTTGGATTTGTTTCGGATTTCGGATTTCGGATTTCGGATTTATTTATTAAAATCCTGGTTCCACTATCTTTTAACATATACTCGATTCGTTCCCGGGGGTATTCGGGGTCGATGGGCATGTAGGCGCCGCCGGCTTTCAATATTGCCAGGATGCAAGCAATCATTTCCACTGAACGATCTATTTTTAGACCAACAATATCCTCGGCCGCAATGCCTTTTTCGATTAACAACCCGGCCAGGTGATTGGCTTGTTCATTTAATTGGCGGTAGGTTATGGCGATCTGTCCGACCTGTCCGACCTGTCCGACCTGTCTCAACTGTCCGACATCTCCGACAAGTCCGACATTATCCGGTGTTTTTTGCACTTGTTCTTCGAATAATTGATGGATGGTTTTGTCCTGGGGGTAATTGGCCGCGGTGTTATTGAATTCGGTCAATATCTTCCTTCTTTCTTCTGCTGTGAGCATCTCCAACGTGTACAGCGGTAAATCCATATTCGAAAGGGCATTTTGCAGCAAGCAGTTGAAGTGAGTGATAATTCGTTCGATTGTTGAGGTTTCCCAGCACAGCGTATTATAATTTATGGATATTTTGATATTCTCGGGAGACCTTAAAAAGTGGAAAACCATGTTCAAATTAATATGTTCGAGGTATTGGTTATCCTGGATATTTTCAAGTACGAGGGCGTTATCGAAAATAGGAAAAACATCATGGGACACAGGGAGGTTCAATAGCTCCGGCAGAAGTTCAACTGGGAAAGCCTGGTATGCAACCGCTTCGAGAACCACCTTTTTCACCTGCACAAGCAGTTCTTTAAATGTCATACCGTGGTGCAGCCGGTTTCGTATTGGCAATACAGTATTGATGAATTCAACCTCGGCCCCGGTCTTCGTCTTCTGCTGGTAAATAGGTGTTCCTATGGTGATATCCTCGTTGTCTGTATATCGGTTCAATAATGTCGTCAATGCAGTGAGTAATATTATATGAAGTGCATGATCGTTATGTTTGGATAAATTCATTAATTGGGTAAAATAACGGTCATCCATTTCAAAAGACATTGTTTCCATTTGCCGAGGCGGCAAGCCAGTTTTTTGCAGACTGCTAGGGAAACAGCTTCTTACCGGTTCCCCGGAAAATATATTAAGCCAGTAATCCTTTTCTTTTGGATATTGCGCCGCGGCAATTTTTAATTCTCTTAAATCTCTATTTTTCATGTTTTTTCGTACGCTTCCGGGGCTGAAACCCGACTAAATTAAAATTCAAAATCGATTTGAGGAACATGTGACTCCGGCGCGGTTAAGCGGTGAGATATTCGAATATCTCCTAATTTGATATCTTTGTTTTCAATCACCTGGCGTATTATTTCGATAAAGTGGTTTGAAAAGGCTTCGACAGTGCAAAGTTTAAACAGTTCGGTCGAATATTCCAGCATAAAATGAATTTCATCCCTTATAGGGTTGGCCCATAAGAGCATATCGAATTTTGCCGTTTCGTTTTCGTAGAAGTAGTGGGTTAATTTTAGGCCCTTTACTTCGAATTCCGGTTGTTCATAGGTTTGAACATTCAGACAAACATCGAAAAGCGGATTTCGCGAGGCCCTGGCTTCCAGTTTGAGTTGTTCAACCAGCATTTCGAATTGCACGTCCTGGTTTTCAAAGGCATTGAGGCTGGCGTTTTTCACCTCTTTTAGCAGTTCAAGATACGTTTTTCCAGGGCGTGGGAAATTGCGAATAGCCAGCATATTGACAAACATCCCGACAATATCCAGAAGGTCTGAGTGGGGGCGGCCGGCAGTAGTACTTCCTACAATAACATCCTCCTGGCCGGTATATTTAAACAGCAGTACATTTAGTACGGTCATGAGGCTGGCGTATAGAGTCGCTCCGACTTGAGATCCCAGTTCTTTGAATTTCCGGGTTTCATCGCTGCCCAGTTCGAAAAAATAAAAACTGCCTTTGTACTGGAAACGTTCGGGCCGGGGAAAATCCGTAGGCAGGTTCAAGACAGATATTTCACTACTGTTGGGAAAAATACTCAGCCAATAATCTTCCTGGTGTTTGAAGCCCCCGCTCCGGATCAAGCGATTCTGCCACTCTGAAAAATCTTTATATTGAAATCTTAAGGGGGGCAATTTTTCATCATTGTATAATTTCAACAGTTCTTTTTGCATTACCGCGTAACCGGAGGCATCGGTGATAATATGATGAATATCAATGAGCCATAGATATTTCTCATTCCCGATATTAATGACCGCCGTGCGCATCAAAGGTGCGCGAGCCAGGTCAAAAGGACGGATAAAGTCTTTTACAATATCGCCGATCTTAATGTCACCCTCCGCCGCGCGATTCATCATCTTAAATTCCACATTTTTATTTATCTTCTGCGCGGGTTCATCGTTGATTACTTCAAAAGAGGTTCTCAGGCTTTCATGACGTTGAATCAGTACCCGGAATGCGTTTTCAAGGCGATCCGGGGCCAAAGGCCCCTCAACGATCTGGGCAAAATTTATATTATAAAAGAGATTCCCATGCTGCATCATCTGGTGTAAATAAATACGCATTTGGGCGGAGGACAGCGGGTAATGTTCTTTTTCTTCCACCGGTGAGATGGAGGTGTATATGCTTTTCCCGGCCCCTTTAATACTCTCAGCCAAACCCGAAATATTGGAAGCTGTAAAAAAGTCGGTCATGGACACATCCAGGTTTAACTCTTTGCGGATTTTAGAAATAATTGTTAGGGCCTTTAGTGAATCTCCACCCAATTCAAAAAAATCATCTTCGACGCCGATGCGTTGAATACCGAAAAATCCCTGCCAGATATCGGCCAGTCTTTGTTCCGTTTGGTTTCTCGGGGGGATATAAGGAGTGTGTAATTCCGGTCGGGGATTCCCTATCATAGGAGATTTGTCTTCATCCTGGGTTTCCTTGCTATAGGGGGAGAGAATATACTTATTTTGCTCAAGGCGGGCAGGCAGGTCCCAGGTGGATATAAGCACCTGGGGCGATTCCAAACCCGATGCCAGGATACGCTTAAATATTTCAACACCTTCTCCCGGCCGTATTGCGCCTTTCAGGTGCTCAGCCGGCATCGCGGGGAATCCACCGGGGACACCTTTATCTTTTTCATTTAAGTGAATAGTGGGCGCCACTTTCTCCCTGGATTTGGCAATACTTTCATTTGAAGCATTCAGAAAGGTAAACTGTTGAAAATCCATCAACGCATGTCCATTTTCATCCATGATAGTAATATCAAAGCCCAGGCTCTGCTTTTTAACGGCTTTATGATCGCCCGCTAAATACCTGGCGTAAGAAAAAACCGTTCGCGGGATATCCCCTTTGACCTGGATTTTCTTTATGGAAAAAGGAACATAGGCGTTTCCTGTTTCCCCTGCTGCTTTTCCCAGTAAAAAAGCCGTGGCTGTATCCAACAGCGCCGGATGTAACTTATATGATCCCAGGTCTCCAATAAAAGCTTCCGACAGTTCCAGGCGCGCCAATCCCTCGTTCAACTTAAATTGTTCTTGAGAGATATTTTTCCACCGGGGGCCCGTGAATACAAACTTCGCCTGGGCGCTGTCATCATCGCCAGGTTGGGTGACGGTTTCTTCGCTTGCGCAACTGAATTCCCCCCGCATACTTTCAATGTCATACATTTCACTTTCGTTTGTTGTTAAAAAGGCAATTGATCCTTTTACGTGTTCTTGCCATTTGTCCTGTTCCTGGTCCATGCGGCTCCTGACGGAAAATTGGAAACCCTCCCCTTCTTTTTCCAACAACGTATGAACCACTTTTTCTTCTGCATCGCCGACCACCAGGGGAGTTAAGAAATACATATCGTTTATTTCAATCCTCCTGTTGCCCGTATGATTTTCTACTGCTGCTGCCACCATTTCCAGGTAGGCTGTTCCTGGAATGGTCGCTTTTTCCATAATTCGGTGCTCATCCAGGAACCAGGAGCGGTTTGCTTTAAAATGAGACATATAAATAACCTGGCGTGAGTCATTCGAATAACAGTAATTAAAAATGGGGTGAGTCAATTCCGCCACCTGGTATCCGGCATATTCCGTTCCTTTTCCGAAATTTTTAGCCGCCTCTACAGCCATACCCACTTCCTGCCAGGTGTCCCAGTTGATTGAAATAGTGAACCGGCTGTTGTTTATAACTCTACTGGAGGAATAACTATCGAGAAAATTATTGGCGGCGGTATAAGCCACCTGGCCAATGGTCCCGGCCAGCGAATTAAGGGACGAACACATGACAAAAAAGTCGAGGTCAACGGACTTTAACACGGAATCAAGGACAAGGGTGCCCCTTACTTTTGGGGCCAGGATCGTTTCAATCATTTCCCTGGTTCTTAACTGCATGACCCGCCCGTCCACTACCCCGGCGGTATGAATAACTCCATGGATTTGACCGAAATGTTTCAAACCCTTGGCGACAGCCTCCTGCATTTGCTTCATATTGGTAACATCGGCGGATATAACCAACACATTCCCACCCAACTTTTCCAGTTCCCGTACCTTTTCAATTAAGCCGCTGATTTTTTCATTTTTTTCATGGCCGGCAATCCAATGGTCCCACTCTTCCCGTGGGGGAAACGGTAAACGCTCGATGAGTAATAGTCCGGCTTTCATTGTGCGAGCAAGATAGCCGGCCAATGAGAGACCGATCCCGCCCAATCCGCCGGTGATTAAGTAGACGCCACACTCTTTCAGGCGGGCTAATGGTTCTTCGGGCTGTTTCAACTGCACGGCGTTCACCGTTTGCACCCAGCGGAAATGCCCGCGATAAGCAATAACCGGGTCTGAAATTTCACTCGAAAACTCCCTGGTTAACTGCCTGACCGGTTCATCTTCTTGCCTGCGTCCCGGGGTTCCTGACCCGGTCAGCATGATATCAGTGCAGCGGCATTTAATATTAAAGTACTCTTTGGGAATCACCCTGACCGGTCCAAGCGCGGTCGATTTTTCCGGGTTTATTGTCTCTTCGCCGGTTATTTCCAGCATATTATCCGTGACGACTTCGATTTCCATGTTGGAATTGAGGCTGTGGTTACCGATGGCCCGGGCCAGGTTAAACAAGCTGTAAAATCCATTGTCCAGATCATTATCAATCGTTTCGATTAAAATTTTAGCGGACCTGCCGGGTATGCCGGAAGTGCCGGATGTGTCTTGTTCAATGTATTGTTTCCCGGTTACACACCACAAATGAACAATTTTGGCTGGCGCATTTTCATCATTAATCAATTCTCCCATCAATGAATAATAATCGCCGTGGTTTTTCGGGTTTATCTCAAACGCTTTTTTGTTCTCTTTGAGGAAGGTTTGGCCTTTTTTCACGGTAATGACATTCATACCGTTTTGTTCCAGGTGTTTCACCAACCGATCGCCCAATCCCAGGTCATCCATGAATACCAGCCAATTATGAGAAAGCGCAGGCGTCCCGGTTTGATTCAAGGGTAAGTCCGAGCGTATCCATGACGGGACATAAAACCACTCGTCCATATTCGCCTTTCTGCCCAGGGAAGTCGTTTTCGAGGCTGCGCCGGCGCCGGATTTCATTGCCTCCCCGCTTTGCGAATAATCCCGGCGTTCAAAAGGATAAGTGGGTAAAGGAATCCGTTGTTTCTTCCGGCCTGCGTAATAATCTTGCCACCTTATTTTGAGCCCGTACAGCCACATATCCCCGATCCTATTCGCCAGGTAAACCGTATCGGGGATATTTTCTTTATGATGCCGGACCATGCCCACCGCATCGTTATCAGGTTTTTTATTGGGATTTTGCTCCACGAACATAGTTAAACCTTTGCCTGGGCCTACCTGCACAAACAACGCATCCGGTTCTTTAAACAGCTCCGTCAAACCATCAAGAAATCGCACCGTATGGCGTAAATGGTTAATCCAATACCCCGGGTCCATGGCCTCATGGTTTGTGATCCATTTACCGGTTAAACATGAAATATAAGGAATTTTCGGTTTATTTAAGGTTACTTGTTCGACCTTCCGGCGATATGGCTCCAATATCGAATCCATCATGGGAGAATGAGCGGCGAGAGGCACCTTAAGGCGGATATATTCCTGCCCTACTTTTTTTAAATAGGTCTCCAATGATTCGATTGCATCCAATGGGCCGGATACATAACAAAGAGAGGGGGCGTTCACGGCCGCCAGGGATAAATCTTTGCCCAACAAAGGCAGCAGTTCGTCTTCTGACAGAGAGACACTCAGCATTCCCCCGATGGGGACTTCATTCATTAATCTCGATCTCCATATGGAAAGGCCTAAGGCATCTTCCAGGGAAAAAACCCCGGCCAAACAAGCCATGGGATATTCACCGAAACTGTGGCCGATCATGGCGTCGGGACGGATACCTTTTGCTATCACCAATTTTGCCATGGCATATTCGAAGCAGAATTTTATAGGTGAAGAATAAATCATCTGGGTAATTTTCGTTTCCGCTTGCGCCTCGTCCGCTTCTCCAGGGTAAAGTAATTCTTTGATATTTAATCCATAGCGGTTGTTTAATATCTCGAAACAGCGATCCATTTCTTCCCGGAATACCGGTTCCTGGCGGTATAAATCCAGCCCCATATTCACATATTGGTTGCCCTGACCGGAAAACATAAATACGACGGTTCGTTCTTCTAATTTGGAGAAAAGAGTCCGGGCAGTCCCGGAATTTAATATCTTTACGGCCTCCCCGGCATCGGAACAAACCAGCATTCTCCTATACCGGGATGTCCTTCTTCCCACTTGCAGGGTATAACCTAAATTTTCAAGATTGTAGATGGGGTTATTGGGATGGGTAGGATTCACCAAATTATCGTTTAAATAATTTACCAGGTTTGCGGACATTTTATCCAGGGCTTTTTGGGTCCTTGCGGACAATAAAAGTAATTGGGGCGTCGTTTCTCTATTTTCCGGCTCATGTTCTCCGCGCACTGTCCCCGGCCATTCCTCCAATACCACGTGGGCATTGGCGCCGCCGACGCCGAAGGAACTTACACCCGCCCGCAGCGGATCTATTTCATTTTTCCATTCTTTCAGACGGTTATTCACATAAAAGGGACTGTTTTTAAAGTCGATTTTGGGGTTGGGAGTTTTAAAATGCAAACTGGGAGGAATCTCTTTATGATAGAGCGCCAATACTGTTTTTATAAAACCCGTAACCCCGGCCGCATTATCCAGGTGGCCCACATTTGTTTTAACTGAGCCAATACCGCAAAACTTGCGTTTCCCGGTGTTAAAGGCTAACTTTAACGCCTCAATTTCAATCGGGTCCCCCAGGTTTGTCCCGGTGCCGTGGGCTTCCACATATGTAATACTCTCCGGCTCAATCCCGGCCCTTTTTTGGGCTGCGCGGATGACTTCCGCCTGGCCTTCGATGCTGGGCACCGTGTATCCTGCTTTGCGAATCCCGTCGTTATTGGTGGCAGAACCTTTAACAACCGCGTAAATAAAGTCGTTGTCGCTAAGGGCATCGGCGAGCCTTTTTAAAACCACCACCCCACCGCCATTGCCGTCCACAATCCCGTTTGATTCGGCATCAAAGGCCCGGCAGTGTCCATCGGGGGACATGATCATCCCTTCCTGGTAAAGATAACCGGATTTCTTCAAAGTGGCAATTTTTACTCCGCCAGCCAGGGCCATGTCGCACTCGCGGTTTACCAAACCCTGGCAGGCCAGGTGAATCGCCACCAGGGAAGTCGAACAGGCCGTTTGTATCGTAAAACTGGGACCTCTTAAATTGAGGTTATATGAGATTCTTGAACTGAACGAGTAATTGCTGTTTAAAACATGCGCATCAAATAGTTCGGAAGGTGTTCCCGCCATTTCGGAAATATTGGCCACCCACTCCAGGTTAAATTGCGCCCCTGCATAGTTCCCGATGGACCCTTTATAGGTTCCCGGGTCATAACCCGCATCCTCTAAAGCCGCCCATGCACACTCATGATAGATGCGCAATTGGGGATCCATCAATCCGGCTTCCCTGGGAGAATATTTAAAAAAGTCGGAGTCAAAATACTCACCCCCTTCAAGAAATCCACTGGCTCTAACATATTGGGGGTCTTCGAGCAGTTCGACATCTACCCCGGCTTCCACCAACTCTTCTTTTGAAAAGAAAGTGATACATTCAACGCCGTTTTTTAGATTTTCCCAAAATTCGTTGATATTTTGGGCGCCGGGGAATCTCCCGGCCATGCCGATAACGGCAATATCCATACTTTTCATACTTTCCTGGGTTTCTTCCCGGACCGGTTCGTCAATGCCGGTATCGGTCTTACCGCCGCTTAAATACTCCGCCAGGGAATGGATGGTGGGGTATTGAAACATAATAACCACCGGGATCTCTTTATCTTTCCCAAGGTATGGTTCCAGTTTATTATTTACCTGGATAAACTTCAAGGAATTACCACCCAGGTCAAAGAACCGATCATGAATACCGACATTTTCCAATTTTAACACCTCTTTCCAGGCATTCCCGATTATTTTTTCCAATTCCGTACGCGGGGGCACATACGTGGTGTCAAGCTTCGGACGAGACCGGTCCGGGGCAGGTAATTGTCTCCGGTTGACTTTACCGCTGGGAGTTAACGGTAATTTATCCATCATCACAAAATATTGAGGTATCACAAAGGCGGATAATTTTTCAGACAAAAAATCCCTCAACCCGGAAACGGACAATTCCTCCTCCGAGACAATATAGGCGCAGAGATATTTATCCCCTTTTTCCTCTTCCCGGAGTACGACCACTGCTTCTTTTATTTTAGGATGTTCTAGTAGTTGATTTTCCACATCGCCCAATTCTACCCTGAAACCCCTGATCTTGACTTGGTGGTCAGCTCTTCCCAGGAATTCGATATTGCCGTCCGGCAGCCAGCGTGACAGGTCTCCGGTTTTGTAGAGAACCAGGGGGGGCTTTTGAAAAAGCCCCCCCTGGACCCCTGCAAAACTTTTATTTATAAATCTTTCTGCAGTTAATTCCGGGTTATTTAAATATCCCCTGGCCACCCCGACCCCGGCTATGGTTAGTTCGCCGATTTCGCCAATGGCCTTATGTCGCCCCTCATTATCCAATATATACAATTTAACATTGTCAAGGGGCTTGCCGATGGATATATCGGTGCTGCCGCTCCATTGGGACAACGAATACCCCGAAGCATACACGGTCCCTTCAGTGGGTCCGTATAAATTTTCCAGGCGAATCGAGGTATTAAATTGCCTGAACCGGCGTACCAATTCAGCCGGCAAAGCTTCGCCGGCCAGGAAAATGTAGGTAAGCCCCGCAATTTGTTTGACGCCCCTTGAATCCAGTTTACTGATAAATAGGTTAAACATGGCCGGGGCAAAATTGATATGCGTCACACCATGTTTTTCAATAGCATCCACCATGGCCTGGGGGTCGTTTTCGCCTCTTTTCTCCATTACTATCACCCGGCTGCCGCCCATAATCCAACCGAATAACTCCGATACCGACACATCGAAAATAAAAGCAGTTTTCAGCAAATAAGCGCCCGAAGGATATATGGGATAAACGCGGAAGAGGGCAAACAAAAAATTAACCGTCGAATAGTGCTCCACGATAACTCCTTTGGGAATCCCGGTGGAGCCGGATGTATAAATAATATAAGCCGCCCGTGGATGATAGGAAGATGTAGGGTTAGGAGTGGTAAGGGGACCGGGATAATGTAACCATTCATCGATAAAAAATTTTTCACCTTCCCATCTGGCAATGGCCTCATCTTTTTCAGCCAGGGTCCGGGTCGTGACTATAATTTTGGCATCGCTGTCGGCCAGCATGTATTGTTTTCTTTCCGCCGGTTCGCGGGGCTCGATTGGCAGGTAAACGCCCCCGGCTTTTAAAATGGCCAATATTCCTACCATCATTTCCAGGGAACGCTCCACCATAATGGCCATGATAGTTTCGGTTGAAAAGCTTTTTTCAATCAACCATGCGGCCGCGTGGTCGGCACAGCGATTTAATTCCCGGTAGGTAAGCACCTGGAGCGCATGGGGCAGACCTTGTTCCGCGCTTGGCGCTACCACGGCAACCCTATCGCCGATCTTTCCCGCTTGTTCCTCAAACAATTGGTGGACAGTCTTATCCCGTGGATAATCGATATCGGTATTATTGAATTCCTCTACTATTTTCCGTTTTTCCTCGTCGGATATGATCATGATCTCCGCTATCCTTTTTGCTGGATCCGCTTGAATACTGCGGAGAATTTCCCTGTAGTAATCCATAAAACGCTCGATAGTTTCACTTTTAAAGAGTTTTGTACTGTATTCCACCCGCAGGGTCAGGTCTTGTTTCCCTTCTTCAACCGTCAGTGTTAAATCGAATTTTGATATATGACTGATGAATCGACATGGCTTCATTTTTAGACCGGGTGTACCATATTCAGCGGCTTCGATAGTTTCCAGTCCGAACATACAATCGAATAACGGATTTCGGCTTGCATCCCTATCAATTACCACCGTTTCGACCAATTCTTCGAATGGGTAGTCCTGGTTTTCAAATGCAGCCAATGTTCGCTCTTTAACTTCCATTAAAAAATCATTGAAAGGTTTAATGCCATCGGGGAAATTTCTCAAAACCAATGTTTTGACAAACATGCCGATCACCTGGCGTAGTTCAACATAGTTTCGGCCTGCCAGGGGTGTTCCGATTATGATATCTTCCTGGCCGCTCAATTTTGACAGCAGGATATAAAATGCAGCTAAAAAGATCATATAAAGCGTTACATTGCCGGTTTTCGCCAGCAAGTCAATGCCCACCCGCTCACTATTTTCAAGCCGGAAGTACAGCGTATTTCCTTCAAACTCCTGCTCTGTTGGCCTGGTAAAATCCAGGGGAAGGGATAATACGGGAATTTCCCCGGAAAATTCTTTTAACCAGAAATTCCGCTGGTTTTTGATTTCCGTAGTTTCTTCTTCTCTATCTCGAAACTGCCTTTCCGAGTAATCTTTATATTGAAATTCCAGGGGCAGCAACTCTTTTGAATCATATAGTTGGAGTAATTCTTCCATCAATATATCCAGGGAGAGGCCATCCGACACAATATGATGGATATCTATCATTAACCAATGGCGGTCATTGTCGTCTTCCGTTACTGCGGCGCGCAGTAGAGGGGCCCGGGAGAGATCGAAAGGACGAACAAACTGGTTCGGTGTGCCCAGGGAAGATGAATGCTGAATATCTTCGCGTCCCTTCGCGTTCTTCGCGGCTATATATTCAATTTCAAATTCCACAGTGTCATGTATCACCTGGACCGGTTCTTCGCCGCTCATGTGGAATGATGTTCGCAGACTTTCATGCCGGGAAATTAATTTTTTAAATGCTTGTTCCAATTGATCCCGTTCCGGTGCATTTTCCAATTCAAATATCAAAGGAATATTATAAGCGGTAGTTGCCGGATTGACCCGGTAGAGGACATATAATCTCATCTGGGAGGATGAAAGCCGATAATAGTTTTTAACTACCGCCTTTTCCAGGCGCATGTAGCGATCTTCGGCCGCATTCTTTATATAAGCGGCTAAATTCCTGGTGGTTGATATTTTAAAGAGTTCCGATAACTGTAAACGGACATTAAAGGTCTTATGTATTCTCATTATCAATGCGGCGCCCTTCAGTGAACGCCCGCCCAGTTCAAAGAAATTATCATCGATGCCGATGCGGTGTTTTTCTATCCCCAGGACTTCCGACCACAGCTCCACCAGTTTTTCTTCGACCTGGTCGCGGGGGGCGATGTATTCGGCGCTGCTTACGATTTCCGGGTTAGGTAACGATTTCCGGTCCACTTTCCCGCTGCCGGTAAGGGGCAGTTGTTCCAGGAAAACAAAAAATGAAGGCACCATATACTCCGGTACTTGTCCGGCAAGATATTCTTGCAATTTCGCGGCATTCACCGTTAATTTTTCATTTACTCCTTTTGGAACAATATATGCGCAGAGAAATTTATCCCCGGGACTGCTCTCTTTTGCAATGACTACAGCATCTTTGATCCCTTTATAGGTTAACAGCCGGTTTTCGATTTCACCCAATTCTACACGAAATCCCCTGATTTTTACCTGGTGGTCGGCTCTTCCCAGGAATTCGATATTGCAGTCCGGCATTAGCCGTGCCAGGTCGCCGGTTTTGTAATAAACATAGGTCTTATTGGTCCTATAGGACCTAAATTTTATAAATCTCTCTGCTGTTAATTCCGGGTTATTTAAGTACCCACGGGCGACGCCGGCGCCTGCGATATACAATTCCCCGATTTCCCCGGGAATCAATTCATGGCCATCGCTGTCAAGGACATGAAGCGTTATATTGGATAACGCTTTGCCAATGGGAATATTGCCCGCGCCTTTCCATTCCGATAAAGAATACCCCGAGGCATAGACCGTACCTTCCGTAGGACCATACAAATTTTCCAGGCGAATACCCGTGTTTAAGTGTCTAAACCGGTTCACCAACTCCGGCGCCAACGCCTCACCCGCCAGGAAAATATAGCTGAGACCGGAAATCTTCATGATATTTTGCCGGTCCAAATAGCGGGTAAATTCGCTAAACATGGCAGGAACAAAGTTAACATGCGTAACTCCGCCGGTGTGAATAGTATCTATAGTGGTTTGCGGATCTTTTTCTCCACCCTTTTCCAGGATAATTAACCGTCCGCCGCCCATAAACCAACCGAACAATTCGGAGACGGACACATCGAAGAGAAACGATGTTTTTAAAAGGTAAGCCCCGCTAGGGGTTATAGGATACATTTCCGACAGGGCGTTTAATATATTGACTACTGAGCGGTGTTCCACGCCTACCCCCTTGGGGGTCCCGGTGGAGCCGGAGGTATATATAATATAGCAGAGATGGTTTGGATGATGATCGATGAATGATGAATGATGAAAAGGCGCCTTCGGCAAGTTTTTTAGTTCACAATTAACAATTATTTTCGCTTTTGTTTCTTCCGTTCCTAATAAAATCTTTACATTACTATCCTCTAACATATATTGAATCCGTTCCCTGGGATAATCGGGATCGATGGGGAGATAAGCGGCCCCGGCTTTCAATATACCCAATATGCCGATTACCATTTCTATGGATCGGTACATCATAATACCTACAATGTCTCCGATTGACACGCCTTTTTCAGTTAGTAAAGCGGCAACCTGGTTGGCCTGTTGATTTACTTCTTTGTAAGTCATAGAAAAACATTTCTTTTCTTCATTTTTCATATATCCGGATTCAAACGAAACCAGGGCGATTTTTTCGCTCCAGCGCTCGACCTGCTCTTCGAATAATTGATGAATAGTTTTGTCAGAAGAATAGTATAATTCCGAATTCATCTGCTTGCTGGATTGATGTTCCATCTAATCTCCTTTCGTTAATGCTTGAAAATTTGCCATATTTTTAAAATCCAAAATCGTCACTATCATCTGTAATAGTTGTTGATCCTGCGGACGCCAATTCATACTTCATTTTAATATCTTTTATTTTTATTTCTACATTGTCGGTAGTGGTGGAAATTATCTCCTTGAAAAAAGCAATAAATCCGTCAATGGTTTCCTTTTTAAATAATTCGGTACAATAGAATAAATTCATCCAGATATCTTTCTCACTTTCTGAAACGTAGATATCGATATCTAACTGGGTTACCCCCCATTTATAGTCATAAGGCGTGAAACGTAATCCTTCCACCTCCAGCGTTGGAATTTCCATATTCAATACGACCAGTTCCACATCGAATAGGGGATTGCGGCTCAAATCCTTTTCAATATCGAGTTTTTCCAATAAATTGGCAAAAGGATACAACTGGTTTTCATAAGCATTAATCGTATTCTCTATAATTTCTGCTAAAAATTGGCTGAAGGTTTTATCTTTCCTTGGGTAATTCCGGATGGGCAGGGCATTGATGAGCAATCCAATAATATCATTAAGATCGGGATTCATTCTCCCCGCGATAGGCGCTCCCACCACGATATCTTCTTGCCCCGTATAAGCAGACAATAATATATTTAACCCGGCCAGTAGTACCATAAAAAGGGTGGCGCCCGTTTCCGTCATCAAACGCTTAATTTTTAAAGTTAATTCTTCCCCCAAAGAAAAATAAATGTTATCTCCTACGAAACTCTGAACCGGGGGTCTGGGGAAATCTGTGTACATCTTCGCAGTCGGTGGTTTTTCTTTGTATTGGTTTAGCCAATAAGCCTCCTGCCTGGCGAGGATATCCTGGCCTTTGGGGCTGTTGATCCACTGGGAAAAATCTTTATATTGTATCGGCAGCGGTGGAAGATTATCACCTCCGTATAGGCTGACCATATCCCGCATTAAAATACCTACCGATGTCCCATCCGAGATAATATGGTGCATATCAAACATGAGTATATGTTTTTCTTCGGATATTTTTAACAAACCGACCCGGAGCAAGGGGGCCTGGGAAAGATCAAAGGGACGGATGAATCGCTTTATATATTCGACCTCGGTATCAGAGTCCGCCAATGTATTATATTCCAACTCAAAATTCACATCACTGTATACTCTCTGTACTGGTTCATTGTCTACTAAGATAAAGGATGTCCTCAGGGCGGCATGACGCTGAATTATCCTGAAAAAAGCTTCTTTGAGCTTTTCCCTATCAAGGGATCCTTCTACAATAAGAAGACTGGGTATATTGTAAGCTGTCTTCATAGTTTGCAATTGATTCAAAACAAAAAACTTCTGTTGCATTGAGGTGAGGGGATAAAACTCCTTTTCTTCCAAAGCACTTATGGATACGGATTGGTATTTATCAGTAGGGATGACACGCTTCGCCATTTTTCTAATGGTCGGATTTGAAAAGATTGTTGTCAGTGAAATTGTAGCGTGAAATCTCTTTTCTATCCGACCTATCAGGCTAACGGCTTTTAAGGAATGCCCGCCCAGGTCAAAGAAGTTTGTATCTCTGCCGATGGTATCTTTTTCAATTTCCAGTACTTCCGCCCAGATTTCTGCCAATATTGCTTCATTCTGACCAAACGGGGCTATATAATCTGAATCGACTTTGATTTCTGGTTTCGGTAAGGCTTTCCGGTCGACTTTACCATTTGGAGTTAGCGGGATACGGTCCATTAAAACGTAGTAAGAAGGGAGCATATAATTGGGAAATATACGGGATAGATATTCTTTTAAGTCTAAGCTGAGAGAATTACTCTCAAAAGTTGTACTTGCTGCCGTAATATAAGCGCAGAGATATTTATCTCCATGCCCGGATTCCCAGCAAACCACCACGGCATCTTTCACGGCTCCATGTATTAATAATCGGTTTTCGATTTCTCCCAATTCAATGCGAAAGCCCCGGATCTTTACCTGTTGGTCGATCCTACCCAGGAACTCGATGTTGCCTTCATTTAACCACCGCACAAGGTCGCCGGTCTTGTAACAACTATAGGTCTTGTTGGTCCTATTAAATTTTTCTGCCGTTAGTTCGGGGTTGTTCAAATAGCCACAGGCAACCCCATCCCCTCCTACAACCAACTCTCCTGTTATTCCAATGGGGGCTAAGCGATTATATTTATCATAAATATATGCCTTGCTGTTGGCAATAGGCCTGCCAATTGGGATATTATGCACGATATCTTTTTCAATTAAATACGTGGTGGAAAAAGTCGTATTCTCCGTAGGTCCATACCCATTGATGATTTTCAAACCCGGGAACTTAACCCTTACCTGCTTGATATGCTCCGGCGACAACACATCCCCCCCGACCAATAAATAATGTAAGGGTGCAAATAGTTCGATATTCTCTTGCATCGATTGGTTAAATAACGGCGCACTGAGCCATAGCGTATTAATACAGTAACTTTTTACTGCATTACCTAATCGGTGGGCATCCAGGATGACTTGTTTATCCACCAACACCAACTGCCCAGCGTTAAGCAAACTGCCCCATATTTCAAAAGTCGTGGCGTCGAAAACCGGTGCTCCGGTCTGAAGAATCCTCGTCTCTTCCGTCAAAGGAACGAAATTGGTATTTTTCACCAACCTGACCACATTGCGGTGCGTTACCATAACTCCTTTGGGTTGCCCGGTGGAACCTGAAGTGTACATGATATAAGCAAGATGACTTGAATGCTGAAAAAGCGCCTGGTGTGGGGTCATTCGCTTACAATTAACAATTATTTTCTCCTGGATTTCTTTCGTTCCTAATAACACTTTTACTCTACTATCATTCAACATATAATCGATACGTTCTTTGGGATATTCGGTATCGATGGGCAAATACGCCGCCCCGGATTTTAATATGCCCATGATCCCAATGATCAAATCGATGGAGCGTTCCATCATAATCCCCACAATATCGTCCGCCAGGACGTCTTTTTCAATTAACGACCCGGCCAGGTTACCGGCTTTTTCATTTAATTGGCGGTAGGTTATTTGTAGAGACGTTGCGCGCAAAGTCTCTATCGCGTCTACCCCTACGAGGGCAATATTGTCGGATGCTTTTTCTACTTGCTCTTCAAATAACCGGTGGATCGTTTTTTCGCGCGGATATTCGCAGTCCATGGCATTGAAATCTTCCAGTATTATCCTTTTTTCTGCTTCAGAAATAATCTCTATTTGCCCGATTTCCATATCAGGGTCTGTAATGACCAAAAACAAGATTCTATTGAAATAATCAATGAACCTACCGATAGTTTCAGATCTAAATAACCTTGTGCAGTATTCCAGTGTAAATCCTAATTTCTCTCCGTTTTCACCTGTTGTTGTTTCAAATGCTTCTAAAGTCAGATCAAATTTCGCGGTTTTGGTTTCATAATCATAAGGTTTTATTGTTAATCCAGGTATCTTCAGGATGGGGATTTCTATGTTTTGCAAAATGAAAACAGTATCAAAGAGGGGGTTTCGCCCAGGATCCCGATTAAAAACGACTTTTCCCACTAAATCCTCAAAGGGGTATTCCTGGTTTTCAAAGGCTGCCAGGGTTTTTTCTTTTATCTCTTTTAGAAACTCCTTAAAAGTTTTATCGCCCTGCGGACAAGTCTGTAATGCAAGGGCATTGACAAACATCCCGATGATGGATTCCAGGTCCGAGTGCCTTCGATTGGCAATGGGGGCGCCGATGACGATTTCCTCCTGTCCACTCAATTTATATAAAAAGATGCTGAAGAAAGAAAGAAGCAGCATATACAGAGTTACTCCATTTTCCTGCGCCAATTTCTTCAATGCTGTTGCTGCTCCCGTCTCTGTCTCAAATACTTCCTTCCTACCCTCGAAACTTTGGGTCTCAGGCCGGGAAAAATCCAGGGGCAACTGCAGTACAGGTATTTCCCCGGAAAATTCTCTTAACCACCAATCTTCCTGTTTTTTTAACCGCTTTTTTTCGCTTTCGCTATTCTGCCATAACGTGTAATCTTTATATTGGATTCTCAGTGGGCTCATTTCTTTTCCTGCATACAAGTCTACAAATTCCCTGACCAGAACCCAAACAGAAGTTCCATCACAGATAATGTGATGTAGATCCACCATCATGATGTGTTTTCCCTCAGTTTCTTTTATCAATCCTACTCGCAGCAGCGGTGCACTGGAAAGATCGAAGGAGTTTATAAAATGATGAAAAATAAGTGATGGATTATGAATTTTATCTTTTCCATCAACATCAATCTGGATATCAACTTTAAATTCTACCTCTTTATGTACTTTTTGAAACACTTCTTCATTTAGAGTAAAAAAAGAAGTTCTCAGACTTTCATGCTTAACGATCAATTTTTTTAGCGTTTTTTCCAGTTTCTCCTTATTGATCTGCCCGTCCAGCCCTATCAATAACGTTGTGTTGTATGCGGTATTCCCGGGATCCATCCGGTGCAAAATATAAAGCCGTTTCTGGGCACTGGATAAGGGATAATATTCTTTTTTTTCAACTGGTTGAATAGTGATAGAATTATTCTCTTGTTTAGTTTTGGCGGCGTCTCCTTGCCTAATTCGTGCAGCCCCCTGGGGGTAATTTTTGATAAAATACTCGGCTAATTTGGCAATGGTAGGCACATCGAAAATGATCGCTACTGGAAGCGCTTCTCCCAGCAGAGTTTTATATTGATTGAGAAGCATCATTCCCTTGAGGGAATCACCCCCCAATTCGAAAAAATTATCATAAATGCCTATTTTTTCAAGTCCGAAATACGACTGCCAGATATCGGCCAGGGCTTGTTCAAGCAAGTCGCGGGGGGCCGCATATTCTACACTGAGACCCGGTCTGGGAGAAAAAGCAACCGCCTCGATTCTTTCCATCCCGGTTTCCCCTGGGGATGGCGTTGCATCCGGTTCCGGCCCAGCCATTTTTCTTATTACTACTTCCAGGTCAACCGGGCATATGGCGACCTGGCTCAACCGGTGTCCCAGGAAAAGGTCCAGCACCTGGACGCCTTCTGAAGGTGATATCCCTTCACCCAAAAGGTTTAAGGGGTCTTTATGCTGTTTTTTTACTGCTTCCACGGACATCCCTACTTGCCAGATTCCCCAGTCAATGCTCATCCAGATGCCAGGAGTACGGATAGCTTTGCCGCGGGCAAAAGCGTCCAGGAAAGCGTTGGCCACGCTGTAACCCACCTGGCCCAAGGGCGCCAGGAAAGAACTGAGAGAAGAGCATAAAATCACAAAATCCAGGGCAGTGTCTTTGAGAAGATAATCCAACACAAGGGTCCCTTTTATTTTGGGTGACAGGACCATATCCGTGGCTTGCCGGGTTCTTCCCTGGATTATTCCTTCATAATCGGCCGTTCCCGCGGCATGAATTACCCCGTTGATGGGGCCGAACCGCTGCGTGGCCTTTTTTATTACTTCCCGCATGGCTTCAAGATCGGAAACATCGGTGCTAAAAATTAAGATTTGCGCCCCGCTCGCCTGCATTTCCCGGAGTTCCCGTATCCTGGAGCTTATCGGGTCGCTGTCTTCATGGCTCATTAGCCATTCTTCCCACTGTTCCGCAGGTGGGAAAAAGGAACGACCCACCAAAATCAAACGCCCTTTAAAATCCATGGCCAGGCGCCGGGCAAACACCATGCCTATCCCTCCCAGTCCGCCGGTCACCAGGTAAACGCCGGCCTCTTTTATGTGCTTTCCTGGGTTTTCCTTCCCTTTTGGGTGGTATGGTTTGAAACGCCGGACCCACCGGTTAACTCCCCGCCAGGCCGCGATTTCAACCGCTTCGAGCGCATCTTGCTCATGGTGTTTATCTCCGGAAAATTCTAGGACCAGGTTTTCAAGCAATTTTGCTTCCTGGGGACTATTGGGAGAGGGTGGGATAATATCAATGCACCGGCACGAAATGTAGGGATATTCCCGTCGGATCGTTCCCAACGCGCCCGTCATCGTGGCCCTCTCAGGTTTGATGAATTCGTCGCCGTAAACATCCTGCTGACAGGAAACCACCACATTCAATTGGATTTCCTGGGTGGCCCTCATCCTGTCCACGGCAGTTACTATGTCCAATAAACTGTAAAACCCCAGGTCCATTGCCCTATCGACCCAATCCAGCCCCTGGGCGTCCCTGTTTTCGATGCCGTCTTCATCGGGTACATCGATATTCCAGAGATGTAATATCCGTTGGGGCATCTCTTTCGCTTGCGCCAGTTGCCTGAACAATGCATTGTAATCATCAGCTCGCTGGGGGTCAAGCGTATATCTTTTTTCACCCAGGCTGTGGAATCCTGCGCCGGTAGTCGCCACGCTAACCCCATGGCCCCGGGCTTTCAACGTTTCCACCAACTTCACCGATAGGCTGCTGTTATCGGAGAATATCAACCAGTGAACTGGCTCATTTTTCCCTGCGTCCCTGGATAACATAGATTGTTCCCACAGGGGCGCATAGAACCAGTCAGCGATATTAGATTTCCTGGCCATTTCCAGGTGTTGCGCCGGCAGCTTCATATCGAATTTCGCTCCCAGTTGAAGAGAATCGTCTGAAGCTGGAAATCGTTGGCTTTCAAAGGGATATGTGGGCAGGGCAACCCGGTGGCGCTTTTTATCGGACTGGAATTTAGACCAGTCCATGGGCGCTCCAAAAAGCCACAAGCGACCAATTCTATCCAATAAAAATTGGTCATCCGTTGTTTCTTGCTCAGGACGCCTCACCAAATTAACCGCCTTTAAACCCGGTTTATCTTCCCCTTCCCCATAACGCACCAGCAGGGAACATAAATCCCTGCCCGGGCCCACTTCTACGAAAATAGGATTCTTTGTTTTCAGTAGTTCCTGTATCCCCTCGGAGAATCTGACTGTACCCCGTAATTGCTTTGCCCAATAAACCGGATCTACCGCTTCCTGATCGTTGATCCATTTTCCTGTTACATTGGAAATAAAGGGAATTTTCGGTTTTTTTAAAGAGACTCGCCCCACCATGGCTGTAAATTCCTTCAAAATGGGTTCCATCATGGGCGAATGAATGCCCTGTACTGTCTTTACCGGAGTACATATAAAGCGTTTTTTTTTCATTTCTTCTTCAAATACGCTCACTATCTCCCAGGGGCCGGAGACAACACAAGAAGGCCCGTTATCAATGGAAATACCCAGGTCGCTATTGCCGGTCAGCAGTGGTTCTAATTGCTCTCTTGGAAGAGGGACGCCCAGCATCATGCCTTTGGGCAGTTGCCGGATCAACCGGTCCCTGGCGCTAAACAGTTTTAGAGCATCCTCCAGGTCGAAAACGCCGGCCAGGCAGGCCGCCGTATATTCGCCTAAACTATAACCGATCATCGCCGTTGGCCTGATCCCCCAGCTCATTAATAATTTAGCCAGTGCATATTCGAAAATCAATATTCCCGTAGGTGAGACAATGGTTTGATTTATAGATTTATCCTCAGAGGGTGGATAAAGTTCCTTTTTAATATCATAATTCAACAAAGGTTTTAAAATCTCGAAACAACGGTCCATTGCTTCCCGAAAAATTGGTTCCGCCCGGTAGAGGTCCACTCCCATATTACTATACCCGGAGCCCACACCCGGGAACATAAAAACCAGGCTCCCAGTTTCTTCGGCCAGTCCTGTGAGGACCTTCCTGGAGTTTCGTGTGGCTAATGCGTCGATGGCCTCATTGATTTCTTTACTGGGGCATACCAACATTTCCCGGTAGGGCATAGGTTTACGTCCTACCTGCAGAGTATAAGCAATATCCGGCAGGCAGAGGTTCCCGGGAATCCTTTTTAAATAATTTACCAGGTTTCCCGTCATTTTATCCAGGGCGGACGGCGTCCTGGCAGAGAGGAGAATCAATTCGTATTGTTTTCCGGTAGTATTCGATGTCTTTCCCGTAGTTTCCAGGTTTGGAGCTTCCTCCAGCACCAGGTGCGCATTGGTTCCCCCGATGCCGAAAGAACTAACCCCGGCCCGCAACGGGTATTGTTCATTTCTCCACTCGCGCAGTTCTGTATTCACATAAAAAGGGCTATTTTTAAAATCGATTTTCGGGTTTGGGGAATTATAATGCAGACTGGGGGGAATTTGGCGGTGTTGTAAAGCCAGGACGGTTTTGATCAACCCGGCGGCGCCCGCGGCCGCGTTCACGTGGCCGATATTGGATTTCACGGTCCCCAAGGCGCAGAATCCCTTTTTCACAGCACCGGTAAAAGCCAATTTTAAAGCTTCTATTTCTACCGGGTCTCCCAGTTCCGTGGCAGTACCGTGAGCTTCTATGTAGGAAATCGACCCAGGTTCGATCTCGGCAATATGTTGAGCTGTACTAATGACTTCCGCCTGGCCTTCAACGCTGGGGGCAGTATATCCTACCTTACGGAAACCATCATTATTGATGGCTGAACCTCTAATAACGGCATAAATATAGTCCCCATCGTTTACGGCGTCTTCCAGGAGTTTAAGTATCACTACACCAGCCCCATCCCCGCCCACGGTTCCTTTGGCGCGGGCGTCAAAAGCCCGGTTGTGCCCGTCCGAAGACAATATCCCACCTTCCTGGTAAAGATACCCGGTTCGACGGATTATATTTACAGCCGTGCCCCCAGCGGCCGCCATTTCGCACTCGCCAGCCAGGAGCCCCTGGACTGCCAGGTGTGTTGCCACCAATGACGTTGAGCAGGCAGTCTGAACTAAAAAACTGGGCCCGGTTAAATTAAATTTATAGGATATCCGGGTAGTCAGGTTATCTTTATCGGTCAACTGGGAATTGGTAATTAATTCAGCAAAGGAAAGAAAATCATGCGCGACTTTTTCTTCTTTTGCCGTCATCGAGAGATAATTCATGGCTTCCCAGCGGGAACTGGAGGACGCACCGGCATAGAGACCAATACGACCACTGTAAGTGTCCGGGATATACCCGGCATTCTCAAACCCTTCCCATGCACATTCGTGGAATAGCCGCACCTGGGGAGCCATAGCCGATGCTTCCGTTGGGATATACCCAAAAAATGATGCATCGAATCGGTCAAAATCTTCTAGTATCCCGTTGGCTTTTACATAATTTGGGTTTTGTAGTAATTCAGCCGGTATTCCGGCTTCTTCCAATTCATCATCCGAAAAATAAGTAATCGATTCTTTACCGTTCTTAAGATTTTCCCAGAACTCGTCAATATTTCTTGCCCCTGGAAACCTCCCGGCCATACCGATAATAGCTACTTCCATGCCTGTGCCTGCTCTATTTTCCTGATCGATAATTTCGTAATCGCTATTTGTGTTTTCGTTTGCAGTCACGTTCATCCTGTTTCTCCTCCGATTTTTGCAGTCATTTGGTTTTTCCAAACTTTTTTCCGCATCCGCTCTCTTCCCCTGTCAACGGCATTATATATTTCATGCTTCGTTTTAACAAAGCTGTCATTCATTTCTTTACCGCCATCCTGTAAATATTGTGCCAGCATACGAATGTTGCTGTACCTGAACATAGTAGCGGCAGGGATATCCCGGTTAAAATGCTCCCTTAACCGGTTGTTAACGGTAATTATTTTTAGGGAGTTGGCGCCCAAGTCGAATAGATTAGCATCAATACTGATGAACTCTTTTTCAATTGCCAGTACCTCGGCCCATATCTCAACCAGTACTTCTTCCAATTGATTTCCAGGTGCAATATAATGACTTCCAGCCTGGATTCCCGGTTCCGGTAAAGCGGAACGGTTCACTTTCCCATTGGCAGTCAATGGTATTTTTTCTAAAGGTACAAAAAATGTAGGTGTCATGTAATCCGGTAAGGATTGGGCAAGAAATTCCCGTAATTCAGCGCTATCGGGCGTGTTTCCGGTGGCCCCTTCACTTCCAGGTACAAAATAAGCATAAAGTTTTTTTTCACCGTTGATATCCCTTTCGATTACCACAGCATCTTTAATATTTTGATGCTTTAGCAGGCGATTTTCGATTTCCCCCAATTCGATGCGAAAGCCCCGGATTTTGACCTGTTGGTCAATGCGGCCCAAGAACTCGATATTGCCATCATAGAGCCACCGTGCCAGGTCTCCGGTTTTATAATTAACATAGGTCTTATTGGTTCTATAGGACCTAATAAATCTCTCTACCGTTAGTTCCGGGTTGTTCAAATACCCGCAGGCGACCCCATCCCCACCGACATACAACTCGCCCACGACTCCCATGGGCGTCAATCGGATATTTCTATCATAAATATAAGCGGTACTGTTGGCAATAGGTCGACCAATAGGTATATTGTGTTCAAATTCTTTTTCGATTAAATAAGTGGTGGAAAAAGTAGTGTTCTCCGTAGGGCCATAACCGTTTATGACCCTCAAACCCGGGAATCTACTCCTTACCCGGTTAATGTGTTCCGGTGAAAGAACATCTCCTCCCACCAATAAATAACGTATGGGGGCAAATAGTTCGATATTCTCTTGAATTAATTGGTTGAACAATGGGGCGCTGAGCCAGAGAGTATTAATATGGTGGTCCAATAATATCATAGCCAAAAGGTGGGCATTCAGTATAATCTCTTTATTAACCAATTGCAATTGTCCACCGTTCAGTAAAGCGCCCCATATTTCAAAGGTAGTGGCGTCGAAAACCGGGGCGCCGGTCTGGAGAATTCTCGTTTCTTTCGTCAATGGAAAAAAATTAGTATTTTTCACCAGTCGTACCACATTCCGATGGGTTACCATAACCCCTTTGGGTTTCCCGGTAGAACCGGAGGTGTACATAATATAAGCAAGATTGCCAGGGGGGCTTTTTTGAAAAACCGCCCCCCTGGACGACCCCCTGAAAAACTTTTCATTAACCAACAATTTGGCTCCGCTATCTTTCAACATATAATCGATTCTTTCTTTGGGGTAATCGTCATCGATGGGCAAATACGCCGCCCCGGATTTCAATATGCCCATGATTCCGGTAATCAAATCAATGGAACGTTCCATCATAATAGCCACAATCTCGTCCGCAAGGACGCCTTTTTCAATTAATATACCGGCCAGGCCATTGGCTTGCTCATTTAGTTGGTGGTATGTTATGGCGATCCGTCTGACCAGTCCGACCTGTCCAACCAGTCCGACATATTCAGGCGTTTTCGCCGCCTGTTCTTCAAATAATTGGTGGATGCATTTATCCGCCGGGTATTCGACTTGAGTATTATTAAAATCGTATAACAACCGGTTCTTTTCTTCTTCCGGTATTATTTCCAATTCGAATATCTGCCTGGCTTTATTCTCCACAATGACTCTTATGATATTTTTAAAATAGACGATAAACCGTTGGACGGTCTCTTCTTTAAATAACTGAGTGCAGTATTCCAGGTAAAGTCTCAAATCCTCTTCACCGCGTTTGTTCTTCACTTCAACAGCCGAAAGAGTAAAATCGAACTTTGCTATTTTTGTTTCAAAGGGATACGGTTTTAACTTTAAACCCGGTATCTCCAATGTAGGGATTTCCTGGTTCTGTAAAATAAAGACAACATCAAAAAGTGGGTTTCGCCCTGCGTCGCGGTTTGCTACTACCTGTTCCACCAGGTCTTCGAATGGGTATTCCTGGTTCTCGAAGGCGTCCAATGTGGCGTGTTTCAACTCGGCCAAAAATTCTTTAAAGGTTTTATTTCCTGCGGGAGAAAGCCGTAAGGCCAGGGTATTGACAAACATACCGATGATGGATGCTACTTCCACATGCCGTCTTCCTGCAATCGGTGCGCCGATTACGATCTCTTCCTGGCTGCTTAGCCTGGACAGCAGGATGGTGTAAACTGCCATTAGTACCATGTACAAGGTGACATTTTCTTCTTGCGCCAACTGTTTCATGGCTTTAAGTTCTTTTACCCCGGTCTCGAAACAAATTCTTGTTCCTTCGAAGCTCTGAACTGTGGGTCTGGGATAATCCAGCGGGAGTTCCAATACGGGTGGGGCTTCCCCAAATTCCTTCAACCAATAGTCTGCCTGCTGGTGCAGCAGTTCCTTGACTTCGCCGCTGTCCTGGTAAACAGCGTAATCTTTATAGTGAATCCGCGGCGGTGGGAGTTCTTGGTCGGAATACAAGGCCATGAATTCTTGTATCAACACTCCCAGCGAAGTACCGTCGCTGATGATATGATGCATATCCACTACCAGGATGTACTTTTGTTCGGACAATTTCAGCAGTCCTACGCGAAATAACGGCGCTGTAGATAGATCGAAGGGCCGGATGTACTGGGAAAATTCTTGCGATAACAGATCGTCGGTAAAATTGAAAGAGGCATCGGCATATTGAAGGGTAAATTCGACAACATCGGGCGTATGGATTTTCTGCACCGGTTTTTCTTCAACCATATGAAACGAAGTTCTTAAGCTTTCGTGGCGAATAATGAGTTTTTTGAAAGTTTCTTCCAATTTTTCCTTATCCGGTGTTCCTTCCAGTTCCAGTACCGCCGGGAGATTATATGCCGTACTGGCTTTATCCATCTGCTGCAAGATGAACAACCGCCGTTGGGGAGAGGATAACGTATAATAATCGCTTTTAGGAGCCTCTTTTATTGAATTATACGCAGTTGCACCGCTATTTCGTATAAATTCCGCTAATCCCTTTACGGTTGGTCGTTTAAAAATATCAGCCAGTGGAACTTTCACAGTGAATTCTTTATGAATTCGCGATACCATCAGTGTGGCTTTTAATGAATGCCCGCCCAATTGGAAAAAATTATCCTCGACGCCAATTACTTCCTGTTGTACTCCCAGGATCTTTGACCAGATTGAGACCATTTTTCGTTCGAACTCATCCCGGGGTGCCGTGTATTTCTCGCCTACTTTAAATTCCGGTTCGGGCAGCGCCCTGCGGTCTACTTTCCCGCTGGGAGTTAAGGGGATTTTATCCACCCGGACAAAATATGCAGGTATCATATAATCCGGCAAATCCGCGGCCAGGAGTTCCCGCAATTGCGAGAGTTTCGACTCGGCAGTATCCGCTGGGGCCTGGGTTGTATCCAACACCACATAGGCGCACAGGTATTTGTCGCCTGCGTCTTGTTGTTTTACTACTACCACCGCATCTTCGATAAATACAATTTTCTTCAACCGGTTTTCAATTTCACCCGGTTCGACGCGAATACCCCTGATCTTTACCTGGTGATCGATTCGGCCTAAAAATTCAATATTACCGTCGCTCAGCCAGCGGGCCAGGTCGCCGGTTTTGTAATTAACATAGGTCTTATTAGTCCTATCGGACCCATATTTTATAAATTTTTCCCTGGTTTCTTCGTCCCTTCCACGGTAACCGCGGCCCACCTGTAAACCCCCGACGTATAATTCCCCGGCAATCCCGGCCGGCTGTAAATGTTTCCCTTTATCCAGTATATATATACTGGTATTCATAACCGGTTTTCCAATGGGCGGGAATACAGGGATATCCCCGTCGGGGTCCAGGGTAAAAGTCGTTACCACATGAGTCTCGGCAGGCCCATAATGATTATGTAAATAGATATGATGCTGTTTTAGATAATCCCTGAACCTATCTTCTACGACCACCTGTTCCCCGGCGGTCACAATGTGCGCCACGCTGCCGGGGAAAATATCGATATAATCATCCTGGCTGAATATGAGCTTCAAGAAAGACATCGGTAAGAATAATGTCTTAATTTTATTTTCCTCGATAACATTGAATAATGCAGGAATATTGGTGCGGGTTTCTTCCGCGATCAAATACAATTCTCCCCCGGCCAGGAGGGTGGTAAATATTTCCTGGAACGACACATCGAAACTAATGGTGGCAAACTGCAAAACCCTCTTGGTATCAATGACAGTATACTTTTGTTGGAATTTGAATAAGTTCACCAGGTTGGAATGTTCCAGCATCACCCCTTTGGGTCTTCCCGTGGAGCCGGAAGTAAAAAGGACATATAGTAGGTCCGATCCCTTATTGACCGCCGGGGGATTTTCATTCTCTTGCTGGTGGTTGTCCTGGTTTCGCATATCGATTATCTCGATATCCCCAGGAATATGGGCAGCATCTTCACCAATCTCATAATTGGTCAGTAATGCTGAAATACCTCCGTCTTCGATCATATGTTGTTTTCTCTGGCCGGGAAGCCTGGGATCAATAGGTAAATAGGCGGCCCCGGCTTTCAGTATACCCAGCATGCCGGTGACTATTTCAATGGAACGCTGCACCATGAGGGCTGCAACTGTGCCCAGACCGACGCCCTTTCGCCTCAGAGAGTATGCCAACCGGTTGGCCCGCCGGTTTAAGTCACCGTAAGTAATTCTTCTCTCCTTAAAAACCAATGCCGTCTTATGCTCATTTTCCCTTACTATTTTTTCAAACCAACCATGGATCGTTTCATCCAGGTCGATGGGTTCAGTCGGACCGGTGGATATAGCCAGGATTCTCTCTTTTTCATCTTGATCAATGATCTCGATATCTGCCAGCTTCATCCCTGGATCCCCAGTAATGGAATGAATGATATTTTTAAAATAACCGATAAAATCCCGGATAGTTTCTTCTTTAAACAACTTCGTACTATATTCCAGGCTGAAGGTTAATTGGTCGTCATCTTCCCTGCCGGCTAAGTTCAAATCGAATTTTGCAGTTTTGATTTCAAATTCATATGGCCGTAGAGTCAGGCCCGGTACATCGATCGCCGGCATTTCCATATTTTGAAACCCGAACATGACATCGAATACCGGGTTCCGTGAGGTATCCCGTATGACTGCTAATTTTTCCACCAGGTTTTCGAATGGGTAGTCCTGGTTACGGAAAGCTTCCAGTGTTCTTTCTTTTACTTCTTCCAGAAAATCATTGAAGGTCTTTCCGATAGCCGGGTAATTTCTCAGGGGTAGGGTATTGACAAGCATGCCGACGATATCCTGTAGTTCCGCGTGTCTTCTGCCGGCGATGGGCGTACCGATTACGATATCTTCCTCGCCACTTAATTTTGAAAACCAAATATTGCAGGCAGTCAGGAGGGCCATATAAAGAGTTACACCGCGGTCCCGGGCCAGTTTTTTTAATAAAGTAGTTTCTTCTACGCCCAGTTCAAAAGGAATCCGGCTGCCCGCGAAACTCTGCATCAAAGGTCTGGGATAATCGGTCGGCAAATTCAGAGTAGGAATTTCCCCTGCAAATTGTGTAAACCAGTACGCTTCCTGACCGCGAAGGGCCTCTTTATTTTTTTGATTATTTTGCCAAGCGGTATAATCTTTATAAGCAATTTTTAAAGCAGGAAGATCCTTCCCCTGGTATAGTGCCATCATTTCTTTATACAGTATGCCCAACGATGTGCCGTCGGCAATGATATGGTGCATATCCATAATTAAAATGTGCTCGTTCTCGCTGTTTCTTATCAATATCACCCGCATTAAAGGAGCCAGGAAAAGATCAAAAGACCGAATCCCTGCCCCCTGACCCCTGACCCCTAATCTCTCGATTTCAAATTCCACATGGTCATGAATTCGTTGTACCGGTTCTTCATTAACAGTAACAAATGATGTCCGTAAGCTTTCATGTCGTTGGATCAGTTGCATAAAGACTTTTTCCAGTCGATTTAGATCGAGAGCGCCTTCAAGCGTCACAACCGCCGGAATATTGTAAGCGGTGCTTCCTTCGTCCATTTGATTTAAAAGGTACATCCGTTTCTGTGCTGGAGAGAGTGAGTAATATTCTTTCTTTTCCACCAGGTCAATGGAGCTAAATTCTTCTTCTACAGTTTCTTTTATATATTCTGCCACTTCGCGGATGCAGCCCCTTTGCAAGAATTCCTTCAATGGAATTTTAACATTAAATATTTTGTGCATCCTGGCGGTCAGCAGTGTTGCATTTAAGGAATGCCCTCCCAGGTCGAAAAAATCATCATCGATGCCGATTTTAGAAGGTGGTTTTAATATCTCCGTCCAGATCTCCGCCAGTTTTTTCTCAACGTTATCCCGCGGGGCATTGAATTCCCTGGCGGCATCTCTTATCCCTGGTTCAGGCAGTGCTTTTCGATCGACTTTGCCATTGGGATTTAAGGGGATCCTGTCCAAAAATACAAAAAAGGCAGGTATCATATAATCCGGTAAGTTTTCTGAAAGATAAGATTTTAATTCGGTGGCTCCCGGTGTGGGTTGGCAGTTAAAAACAATATATGCGCAGAGATATTTATCTCCTTTATCCTGGCGATCGGTTACCACGGCTTCTTTTATATTTTGATGTTTTAGTAGGCGATTTTCGATTTCTCCCAATTCAATGCGGAATCCCCGGATTTTGACTTGTTGGTCAATGCGTCCCAGGAACTCGATATTGCCATCAATTAGTCGCCGGGCCAAGTCGCCGGTTTTGTAATTAGTATAGGTTTTATTGTTCCTATAGGACTTACCAAATTTTTCAGCCGTCAGTTCCGGGTTGTTCAAATACCCCCGGGCAACGCCATCGCCGCCGATAAATATTTCTCCAGGCACTCCTATCGGTGCCGGGTTTAAGTATTTATCATAGATATATAAAGTAGTATTCGCTATCGGTTTTCCGATAGGAATTGTTATTACGCTGTCTTCGATTTGATCGATAAAATAAAAAGTGGCGTAGACAGTTGTTTCCGTGGGTCCATAAACATGGATAATTTTACCTTTTCCCAGCATAGCCAGGGCTTTTCGGGAATG
>JAUPLE010000260.1 GCA_030837085.1 Acidobacteriota bacterium
ACGGCCAGATGACCGAGCCTCCCGGCGCCCGTTTACGGGTGGCCCTGACCGGTCTTACCGTGGCTGAATATTTCAGGGATGATCTCGGGTTGGATACACTATTGTTTATCGATAATATATTCCGTTTCACCCAGGCCGGTTCCGAAGTGTCCGCCACCTTAGGACGTATGCCTTCCGCCGTCGGTTACCAACCCAACCTGGCCACGGAAATGGGCGAAATGCAAGAGCGTATTACTTCCACTAAAAAAGGTTCTATTACCTCTATCCAGGCCATTTACGTCCCCGCGGACGATTATACCGATCCCGCACCGGCTACTACCTTTGCCCACCTGGACGCCACTACCAACCTGGACCGCCGTTTAACCGAAATCGGCATATATCCCGCCGTGGACCCATTGGCTTCTTATTCACGAATCCTGGACCCCAAGATCATCGGCGACGAGCATTACCAGGTGGCGCGGAAAGTCAAAGAAATATTGCAGAGATACAAAGATTTACAGGATATCATTGCCATCCTGGGAATGGAAGAGCTTTCAGAGGATGACAAAGTTATTGTGAACCGCGCCCGAAAAATCCAGAAATTCCTGTCCCAGCCCTTTTCCGTCGCCGAGGAATTTACCGGTATGCAAGGCCGGTACGTCGAATTGAAAGATACCATAAAAGGTTTTAAAGAACTGGCGGAAGGAAAATATGACCATTTGCCGGAGCAGGCGTTTTATATGTGCGGCACTATTGAAGAAGTAATTGAGAAAGCCGGGAAGATAACGGAGAAATAAAGAATAATGTCTCAAACGATCCAGTTGGAAGTCGTTACTTACGCGGATGAAGCATTGCAAGTCGCCATCAAGGAGATATACATCCCTGCTTTTAATGGCCAGGCCGGCATCCTGCAAAATCACAAACCCTATGTTTCTCTTTTAAAGAGCGGTGAAATGGCCTATACCGATATGAGCGGTAAGAAGTTCCATTTATATATCCGCGGTGGGGTTATCGAGGTGATAGACAATAAAGTGTCTATTATCTGCGATTCAGTGGAAAAGATAGAAGCCGCGAACAAAAAACAGGTTGAAGATAAATTGGTTGAGTTGGATAAAAAGATCAAAGTCCTGGGCAAAATAGAACCCGGCATGTCGCAAGAAGAGATAAAAAAAGTCCCGTATGAACTGGAAAAAGCCCTTGAAGAGCAAAGAGAGTTTCAAATAAAGATGAAGGTCATCCGGGATATCGAAGCAAAAAAGTAGACCTTTATTAGATGTTATATATAAGATGTTTGATGGAGGTATAAAACATGAAAATACCGATTTATCAAGTCGATGCGTTTACCGGTCAATTATTTGGGGGCAACCCGGCCGCCGTATGTCCGCTGGAGAAATGGTTGGACCGCCAGGTAATGCAAAATATTGCCGCTGAGAACAACCTGGCTGAGACCGCGTTTTTTGTAATAGAAGCGGAAGGGTTTCATATCCGTTGGTTTACCCCGGCCATTGAGATCGATTTATGTGGGCATGCCACGCTGGCTTCCGCCCACGTACTTTTCAATCATGCTGATTTCAAAGGCGAGGTTGTCACGTTCCAATCCAGGAGTGGATTATTAAAAGTAAGTCGGGGGGGAGCAGCTCAAGAATTATTGATCCTCGATTTCCCTGCCAACAAGCCGGAGCCCGTTACAGGAATTCCGCCGCGGCTGGTAGAAGCGTTGGGAATGAAACCCACATCTTTGGCTAAAGCGCGGGACTTATTGGCATTATATCAGACAGAAGAAGAAATCCTCTCCATAAAACCCAAATTCGAATTACTTTCAGAGGTATTGAAAGAGATCGGTTGTCTGGGCATGATTGTGACAGCGCCGGGAAAGACAGTCGATTTTGTATCTCGGTTTTTCGCGCCGTTGGCAGGGATTAATGAGGACCCCGTGACCGGTTCCGCACATACCATATTAATACCTTTTTGGGCAGAGAAATTAGGTAAAAATAAACTGCATGCGCTCCAGCTATCCCAGCGCAAAGGGGAATTGTTTTGTGAATTGGCGGGGGATAGGGTATACATTGGCGGAAAAGCAGTGACTTATCTTAAGGGTGAGATTTACGTTTAAAACCAGGCGTTAGCCTTTCCCGTACACCTACTGTTGATAATAATTAGTTCCAATGCTATAATTCCGTCATGAAAAAATTACCTCTCAGCATCCAGACGTTTCGTGATTTTACCGAAGAGAATTATATTTACGTGGATAAAACCAAACTAATCCACGATCTTTTTGCCTCGGGCGGGAGATACTATTTTCTATCCAGGCCGCGCCGCTTTGGGAAATCACTGCTGATTTCTACACTAGCGGAAATTTTCTCCGGCAATAAGGAGCTTTTTAAAGGGCTCTGGATATATGACAAAATCGAATGGACCGCTCACCCCGTCATCCATATCGACTTTTCAAAGATCGACTTTGAGAACCCCGAAAAATTAAAAGAGTCCATTAAAAAATTTCTCAATAAAACGGCAATATCCCATGGCGTAAGCCTGGATGAAGGAAATACCTATAAAGAATGTTTCGTCGAATTAATCGAAAAATTATCTGCCAAAGGCAAGGTGGTCATCCTGGTCGATGAGTACGACAAACCCATTACCGAATATATGGAAGCGGGTAAAATCGGAAAAGCAAAAAATATCCGTAAGGTCTTGAAGAACTTCTTTGGAATTATAAAAGGCTCGGATGCCTTCCTTCAATTCGTATTTATTACCGGGGTATCGAAATTCTCCAGGGTATCTATTTTCTCCGATCTCAACAACTTACGCGATATTACGCTGTCCAAACAATTCGCCATGCTGTTGGGCTATACGGAAACCGAATTGATGCATTATTTTGGAACTTACATAGCGCAATTGGCCGATGAAGCGGGGATGAGCAAGAATCAATTAGCGAATCATATCAAACATTGGTACAATGGCTATTCCTGGGACGGGGAAAACTTTGTTTATAATCCCTTCTCCATATTAAATTTGTTTGCCGAGAAAAGTTTTGAAAATTTTTGGTTCACTTCCGGGACTCCCACTTTTTTAATCCAATCAATCAGGCGTAATAAAAGCGAAATATCGGAATTCGAGAATTTGGCCGTAGGAAGTTATACCTTTGACAGTTATGACATCGAAAACATGGATATCGCGGCCCTACTTTTTCAAACCGGTTACCTCACTATAAAAGAAATATCCACCCAGGGTATTACAAAAGTTAAAACCTACCATTTATCTTATCCCAACAAAGAAGTGCGAGATTCTTTTTTAACCTACCTTTTGGGAGAGTTTAGCCGAAAAGATATGAGTTTTAGCAGCCGGTTTCTTAAGCGAATAGATGAATTGGTGAAGGCAGGTGATATGGAGGGCTTTATTGGGGAAATCAAATCCTTATTTGCCTCCATTCCCTACAATATTTTTATCGGCGAAAGGGAAGCCTATTACCACACGATTATTTATTTGATACTCCGGTTAAGTGGCGCTGAGGTCAGATGTGAAGACCCCACCAATACCGGGCGAATCGATGCGGTGTTGGAGACGGCAAAGAAAATTTATGTCATGGAATTCAAAGTGGGAAGCGAGTTGGAGGCTTTAGCGCAAATCAAAGAGATGAAATATTATGAAAAATACCTGGGAAAAGGCAAGGAGATTGTTCTCCTGGGCATCGGGTTCGATCCCGAGAAACGGAACATCGGAAATTACCTATAGGAGATTTTACAGGACAGAGTTACTTAGGGCGCAAATTATGCCGCTCTGAAAAAATCCTTGGTGTCTTGGTGCCTTGCTGGCTATTTTTAAGCTGTAGATAAATTTCATCCTTGACAAAGGGATAAATAATTGATATTTTGTCCTTATGAGAAGGATAAATAGATAAGCATTAAGATAATTCCGGCCTGGAAATGGCTCCTGGGTATTCCAGCTAAAAAAGAAAGTCGGAGGGGGGCAGGGTAAATTTTAAGCGCCTTCGTCTAACGCCTCTACCTCTTTTACCGAAAGCCCGGTAATTTTGCCTACCATTTCGACGGATAAACCCTCTCTAAGCGATTTCCTCGCCATCTCACGCTTTTCTTCCATTTTACCTTCCTGCCGACCTTTTTTTTCACCCTTCATCTCTCCCACTTTATAACTGGATTCATACATACTGGCTTGATAATGGAGACTCTCAAGATA
>JAUPLE010000261.1 GCA_030837085.1 Acidobacteriota bacterium
CAGGTATATTCAAGCGAATATATTAACTTGACGATATTTGGGGTTTTGTTGATTATCGGGGTACCCTTTGGGATGATTATCGAATAAGGGGGAAAAGGGGGGATGGTGAAATCCCGTCCTAGAACGCCATTGGTTTTGAGATCGATATTTACGCGGGAAAATCCCAGGCGTAACCCTTTGAGGGGCGTTTCCCAGGTAATTTCGCCGCAGAAAGCTTTCTTTATATTATAACTTTCAACTTTAAAGAAACCCTGGCCTTCGACGCCTTTGGTGGTAACGCTGTCTTTATCTATATTCATTGTACCGCCCAGCAATTCATAGGAAATGTTCCCCAATGTCTTAAGGGGAATTTCCCCGTATACGCCGAGTCCTTTTATGGCGGTCAATGTATCGCGAAAGGTTTCAACGTAAATACTCTGGGGCAGCAATATGAACGTGCGCAGCATATCAATATCCCTGGTTTTATTATAGAAACCCGTGGGCATTTTTATTTTTCCCGCGCGGATACCCAACCAATCTTGCCAACGATAGTCGGCAAAAGCCCAGTCGATATTTATCTTATCATTGCCTACGTCGCCCAGGTCGAGGGCGGCAAATTGCATGCCTACTCTTAGTTTATCGGTTACCTGGGTAGAAAAATTGATGCCCAATTCGTTGAATTGGAACGTCCCGTTTTTAGTATCCGCCAGGTAGTTGTTGTGGTTGCTGTACATAAAACCCTGGGATAAATAACCGTGGATATCGATTTGTAATTTATCTTCCGCCTGTACAATCACGCTGAAGATAAAGCTTATAAAGACAATTAAAAATAGTCTACCGGATTTTTTCATGGTGCGTCTCCTTTTATCCATTACCTGTCGACGATGCGTATGATATTCACTGCTTTATTGGTTGGAGCGGAGATATAGCCCACTGCTCCCCGGGTGGCGGCTACGAATTCGATGAGGCTTTCTTCATTTTGAAATGTTTTAGGGAGCATGCCTTCCCCGGTAAAAACCTTACTTCTCCAGTAGTTTTTAAATTGAAATGGTGTTTTCTTCACAAATTGTTCCAGGAATTTCCTGTGAACCTCCGAATTGTATAATGTGGCAATACTGATTTTCTCATTGCCTTCCCACCGGGTTTTCTTCCCTGTAAAGATTTCCTTTACATCAGTATTGTTTAAAGAGGAAATCCGGATGTCCGGGTTGGAGATAATGAAGACTTCGGGAAAAGCTACGAAAGGGCCCAGGACGAGAATTATCCAGGTTAAAATATATATTTTTTTCATATCGCTAATCCTCCTTTTTGGAATTGGGGTAGATTATTGGGTAAACTTGTTGTTTCATCGAAAAACGATTGGAAACTGTTTTTATAGTCATTTGCAAATGATAGAAAAAGCAAATTCGTTTGTCAATAGTCAGTTTCATAATTCTTCCATTTTTTGTCTGCCTCAGGCTCGACCTCTTATGTTAATGGTTAATGGGAAAAGAAAAGAATCCCGGACTCTATACCACAGTCTTATACTCTTAGTACCATGATTGTTGCGTGAACAAAATAGAGCATAATTGGGATTTATCGGAAACAAGGAATAATAACAAATTGAAATATAAGTGTTTAAATAGTCTGCAACAATTTTGGGTATTTAAAACGCACTGATAATGTGATAGATTATGATTTCGGCTATTAAGCCCGACCCCTCTTGATTATTACATTGATATCAGACGAATTTTATAGGAGAATAAAATGAAAAAACTAATCAGCCCTCATTTTGTAATCGTTTTTCTCATATGTAGCATTTTTTTGGCAGGTAAAGAACCACTGCGCATTCCAGGTACAGCAGACAGGTTAAAAATCGACGGAGTACTGGATGAAAAAGCCTGGGAACAAGCCCTGGTAATGGAACTTAAATATGAAGTACAGCCCGGTGAAAACATTGAGCCGCCGGTCAGAACCGAAGTATTATTCATGTACAGCAAGTCCCATTTCTATGTCGGTTTCCGCGCCTATGATCCCGATCCATCCCGTATCCGCGTCTTCTACCGGGAGCGGGACAACGTTGGCGGCGATGACTGGGTGGGAATTTCCCTGGATACCTTCAATGACCAGCGCCACAGTTATGGATTCATTTGCAATCCTTTCGGCGTCCAGTCCGATGAAATAGCCAGCCCCGAAGGCGGCGGAGAAAGCTGGGATACTATCTGGGATTCAGCCGGTCGACTCACGAAAGAAGGCTATGTGGTGGAAATGTCCATACCATTTAGTTCGCTGCGTTTTCAACGAAAAAGCGGCGACCAGGTATGGGGCGTCGATGCCGTACGCAGCTACCCCCGCAATGTGCGGCATTTAATAAGCCTCTTCCCCTGGGATAGGAGCAACAATTGTTATATGTGCCAGGCGGAAAAGGTAGTGGGTTTTGCCGGGGCTTCACCCGGTATCGATATCGAATTAGACCCCACACTGATGGGAATTCTAACCCAACAGCGGAAAAATCGCACTGAAGGAGACTTTATCAACACCACAGACAAAGTCGAGCCCGGGCTCACTGCCCGCTGGGGCATTACCCCCAGCTTAACACTAAGTGCGGCCATCAACCCGGATTTTTCCAATGTCGAAGCCGATGTCACTCAATTGGACATCAACCGCCGATTTGCCATTTATTATCCTGAAAAGCGGCCTTTTTTCCTGGAAGGGGGCAGTATATTTAATACCCTCTTGAGCGCTGTGTACACCCGGTCCCTGGCAGACCCCGATTGGGGAATCAAAATAACCGGTAAAGAAGGGGCCAATGCCATCGGTTTCTTTTCCGTACGGGATCATATGAGTAACTTCCTATTGCCCGGGAGCCAGGATTCGAGGTCCGCTACGGTTGATATGGGGGTGGTTGGTTCAGTTTTGCGTTATCGGCGGGATGTCGGAAAATCATCTACCGTGGGAATCCTGGCAACGGATAGGGAAGGGGAGGGCTATTTCAATCGCCTGGCCGGGGTCGACGGCGACTTGAAAGTCACCCCGAAAGATCGTATCCGGTTTCAATTTCTCGGCGCCCAAACCCATTACCCGGACCGTATTGTCACGGACTATAAACAACCCCAGGACTCCTTTTGGGGAAGCGCGCTGGATTTATATTATATCCATGACACCAGGACCTTTGACTGGTTTATCGGTTACATCGATATCAGCGCAAATTTCCGGGCTGATTTGGGTTTTATGCCCCAGGCAGGTTATAGAAACATGCAATTGGGCGGCGCTCATACCTGGAACCGTAAGGCGGGTTATTGGTTCACGGTGTTCAACATCGGTACCACTTACCAGGTAGAAAAGGATCATGATAATAATCCCCTATACAATGGTATTGCTTTCAACCTGAACTATAAGGGACCTGTCCAGTCTACCCTTAACATTACCGGGAATCTCGGTAAAAGAACTTTCCAGGGATTCGAGTTTGATGAAAATTATATTTCCTTCAATGGCAGCATCATACCGTCACGTTCCATCAACTTTTTCGTGAATGGACTTATTGGAGACGGCATCGATTTTGATAATATGCAGGGTGGAAACCAAATACAACTCCAGTGTTTTATGGACTACAAATTGGGGCGTCATGTGCAGTTCAGGTTGGACCATAAGTTCGAGCGTTTCAATGTAAAAGGCGGCCGGTTATACACGGCCAATGCCAGTTTTTTCCGGGTTCTATTTCAACTCAATCGCCGCGCTTTCATACGAACTATTTTGAAATATGTGGATTACAAATACAATACCGGTCTTTACAGTTTTCCCATTGATCCGCGCAGTAAGCACCTCTTTTGCCAGTTCTTGTTTGCCTATGAGTTCAACCCCCAAACAGTGCTTTACCTGGGTTACGCGGATGATTACTATGGCTACCACAGTATCCCGTTGACTCAAACCAACCGTACGTTTTTTCTAAAGATCGGTTATGCATTGGTATTATGAGATAACAACCGGTTTTATCATCAGGGTTAGGCGAAGGCAGCGAACCGTATAAACTCGGGAACAAATTTAAGCACGGCTGCCCACGAATTATACGAAGTAACACAAATTGCCGTAGGGGCGAATCCCCATGTTCACTTGTGGATAAAAATTTCATTTTCATGTTAGTTGACAATTAATTAAGTTTATAGTATACTCTGGCCGTAAATTATATCAACCAAACAGGAGGCTAACTATGAAAAAAAAATGAAATTAAATCTGTCTGAAATCAAAGTAACCAGTTTTGTAACGCTGTTGAATCCGGAAATGAAAAAAGAAATTCTTGCCGGTGATGAAGCCGCGGCTTCCGATACTGGAGCGGCGGGTTTGTGCTGTAATATTGCAAGTGCCGAGCAGCCCAGTTTTTGTAAAGAAAAAACATATGCGTCATACTGCAAGGAAGAAGAAGCCTAAGAAAATATTTGTTCATTACCCCAGGCATATCTAGTCGATTTTAACACAGATTCATAAATCTCATATTGGGGTCAGCTTTAGAAACTACCGGGTGCTTTCCCTTTGTCAAGATTATGAATCATCAATTTACACCAGGGGTGGATTCCAAATCCGCCCTTTATTTACCTGCTTACGAAATAGTGAAGTAACAAGACTACTTGCTATTTTGACTGTAACATATTATAATTATCCTTCAAACCAAGGAGGTTACAGTTGAAAAAATACATCTTACTCAGCACCCTAATAATAGGATGTTTCCTCTTTCCCCATTCCCTTAACGGCGCATCGCGCGCCCCCCTGGATATAAAAATCCTCTTCCCCCAATTGAACGGTTGGACCCAAAAAGGAAATATCGATATCTATACACCCGATAACCTGTACGAATACATTGACGGCGCCGCCGATGTATTCCTGGGTTATGATTTCCAGGAATTGGCCGCGGCTACCTTTGAAAGCAATCCCAAAGGTTCCTTTACCGTGGATATCTACCGCCATAGTAATGTCAAAAACGGCTTTGGCATCTACAGCCAGGAGAAGCCATCCAAAGGGCCATTTATTCCCATTGGCGCCCAGGGTTACTATGAAAAAGGCGTGCTCAATTTCCTGGCCGACTGCTACTATGTCAAAATCAGCGGCTTTGACCTGGGCGACAAGGACGAAACAATCCTCAAAGAAGCCGCTCAACAAATCGCCCGGAAAATCCAGGGCGATAACCAATTCCCCAAAGTCGTAGAATGTTTCCCCAGCGAAGGAAAAATCGAGAATTCCGAACGCTATGCCGCCCAGGATTACCTGGGGCACTCTTTCCTGCATTCCGCATTCACCGCGGACTATGAAAAGGAGGGTAAAAAAATCCAGGTCTTTATTATTGAGACCGACGATGAACAAAGCGCCCGCAAAATCCTGGACGACTATTTGAATTTTGTCAAAGGCAAAGGTATGACCGTCGAAAACCCGGGGCAAGCTTTCTACCGCTTCCAGGACCCTTACTACCAATCTAACGGCAGTATGAATATCAAACAAAAAGGGAATTATCTCTGGGGCCTTTTCTATAACGATATGTCCTTGACCGGCGCTGGCTTTTTTATTGACAAAATCCGCGAAAACCTATTGAAATTAAAATTAATCAACTCATAAATGGCCTTATATAAACGGATTTTTCCAGGTACAATAGTCTTTTTCCTGTGTCTCCTGTTAGCGGGAACGTTATTGGGCCTGGACCCGTTGAAATCCATCGACCAATATGTGCAAGAAGATTGGACAACCGGTAACGGACTTCCAGAGAACTCGGTAACGGCTATTTGCCAGACCCCTGACGGCTATCTCTGGGTCGCTTCCCGGCAGCAGTTATGCCGATTTAACGGCGTTAAATTTACACCATATCCGCTCTTCGGTAACGCCCAGGCCGGTTATAAAGAAATCACGGCTTTAAAGGTTGACCGAGACGGCGCACTTTGGGCCGGCACCCGGGGCGAAGGTTTATTTAAATATAAGGACCAGGTCTTCGAGATAGTCATGCAGAAAAACGGGCTCTCAAGCAACAGCATCAATTGCCTTTACAGCGATCTCAAAAACAATACCTGGATCGGCACCGATGACGGTTTCCTGGACTGCTTGAACGACAAAGAAATTACCCATTACGGTAAAGAGAATGGCTTGATGGAACCGTATATTTACGCCGTTTCCGAAGATTCCCGGGGCAACCTGTGGGTAGGGACCCGCGGCGGCGGGTTGTACCGTTTTACCAACGGCAGGTTTGTCAAAGTCCCCATCAAAGATTTCAACCTCTACGATGTGACTGCTATTAAAGAAGATTCTTTCGGCGCGCTGTGGATCGGGACCAACCGCGGCCTGGTTTATTACCACGGCGGACAGGCGGAACTCCTGGATAAATCCCAGGGAATCTACGGTTATATCATAAATGATATAGTTGAAGACAGCGACGGCAACCTCTGGGTAGGAACCGGCAATGGACTCTTTCGTATTCGCAAAGGGTGGTCCGGGATTTCAACCATAGAGGCCGATGAGTTGATGCACGGCAGTGTGGTGACGGCTGTTTTCGAAGACCGGGAAAAAAGTATCTGGGTCGGCGCCGACGGTAGGGGATTAACCCGGCTGCGGGACGGGAAAATCAAAACTTTTTCCGTAGAATCCGGGCTGCCCCATGAATATGTAGTCTTTATGTATGAAGACCGGGAAAAAAATCTCTGGGTAGCCACCATGGGCGGCTTGTCCCGGTTTGATAAAGGAGTTTTAAGCAGGGAAAACATGACCGTGGAGTTTTCCGATGCCGTAGTCGGTCCTATTTGCCGCGACCGCGAGGGAAATACCTGGTTCGGGACTTACGGATCGGGTTTATATAAACTGGAACCCGGCCGCAGCAAACGGTTGACAAACTTCAGTATTCGTGACGGTTTACTCAGCGATTCGATTATCTCATTATACTGCGACAGCCAGGGGAGCCTCTGGGTGGGCGCCAACCGGGGGCTGTGCAACCTGGAAAATGGGGTTTTCAAATCTCACCAGGATGATACCAGCCTATTGGCGAATGAAATCTATTGCATCTTTGAAGATAACCATGATAACCTTTGGATTGGCACCAATAAAGGTCTTACCGTGGAGAAAAATGGCCGTTTTGTAATTCCCGGCAGTGGAATGCTGCCCAAGGACGTTATGGTTTCTTATATTTATCAAGACAAGGAAGATAGTAATATTTACTGGATTGCCACCAAGGGCAACGGGTTGATACGGCTCAAGGGTAATAAAGAAGTATTTGCCTTTACTCTCGATGGTGGGTTATACAGCAATACAATATACCAGGTTTTCGAAGATAACAGCGGGTATCTGTGGATGAGTTGCGATAAAGGCATTTTTAAAGCATTGAAAAAAAACCTGGACGATTTGGCTTCGGGCGTCGCCAAAGGCCAGAAAATCGATTATACCTATTATAGTAAAAGCGATGGCATAAAATCCGAGGAATGCAGCCGCTGGGGGCAGCATTCATCCATTAAAACCAGCGACGGCAGATTGTTGTTCGGTACTACCAAAGGTATAGCCATCATCGATCCCCAAAACTAGAAAATAAATACCATTCCCCCTCCTGTAATCATCGAGCGGGTAGTATCCAACAATCGAAACCTGGAATTGGAAAAAGAAACAGACCGGTTGATTCTTCGAAGCCTCGATTATATCCAGTTTTCCTTTGCGACGTCTACCTTGATTTCCTCCGAGCGGGTTTCTTTCAAGTACAAGTTGGAGAATTATGAGGACGCCTGGACCATGGTTACTCCGTCCCAGGCAAAGATGGCGACTTACAGAGGGCTGCGGCCCGGACGATACACCTTCCGGGTAATGGCTGCCAACAGCGACGGGATCTGGGGTGAAAAAGGCGCTTCCTTTACATTCGATTTCAGTCCCGGTTTCACTCGCTCATTGCTTTTTAAGATCATCCTCGGTCTACTCATCATAATGGTGGCCGCCTTATTCTTTTTCAGTGCAAAAAAATACCTGCTTTACCGCAGGACAAAGAACAAATACAAGGATTCCTTACTGGACCCGGAAATCGTGGAACAGTGTATGAAAAAACTTTCATATGTAATGGATATAGAGAAAATGTACCGGGACGACAAACTCTCGCTGCAAATTCTATCCAAAAAAGTAGCCGTTACGCCTCATATCCTTTCACAAGTACTCAATGAGCGCATGGACAAGAATTTCTCCGATTTTGTCAATAGTTTCCGGATTGAAGAGGCCAAGAAAATGCTGCAAGAGGCCGATGAAGATACCTCCGTGCTGCGCGTCTGTTACGAGGTGGGGTTCAATTCCAAGAGCGCTTTTTACCGTGCGTTTAAAAAATATACCGATAAAACCCCCAGTCAATACCAAAAGGAGTTAAACGAAAAAAAATAGGAGGATTTAAAATGAGTGGAAATAATATGGATCGCAGGAAGTTTTTGAAAATCACCGGCGGCGCCGGTTCCGCGTTGGGCGCCGGGCTGGTATTGGGAAGGCCCGCATGGTCACAGGATACAAAAAATGCGGCGCCCCCTGCCAAACCCAAAACCAATATCGATGACGTGTTGAAAATACCCCGCACCCACTATTCTTTGCCCGGGCTTTTCCCGGGGCGCGTGGTTGAAATCAACGACCCCAAAGCCATGACGACAGATAAAGGTGTGTCCGCTGATGCGGTTAAAGCCATAATGGAAAAAGGAATTACCACGCTGACAGGGAAAAGTATGAAAGAGAGTTTTGCATTATTTTTTAAACCCGATGATGTGGTGGGAATCAAGGTTAATCCCGTGGGGGCCGGTTTAATCAGCACCCGCCTGGAAGTGGTGGACGCCGTGATCGCCTGGCTGCGCCAGGAGGGTAGGGGGCTCCCCGCGAAAAATATCATCATCTGGGACCGCTTCGATTATATGCTCAAAGACGCCGGTTTTACCCCGGAACGTTATCCCGGCATCGGTATTCAAGGCCTACAAACCATGGATGAAGCTTTTGCCGACGGCAAAACCCAGGGCAGCGATAAATGGCTGGATAAAGACGGAAACCATATCAGCCTCGGAAATTTCGATAAAGATACTTATTATTTTGCCGATGTCGAAGGTCCAAAAGACCAGCCGTACCTGTGTCAGCATGTGGTGAATGGAAAATATTCCTATGTCGGCAATCTCC
>JAUPLE010000262.1 GCA_030837085.1 Acidobacteriota bacterium
CTTCATTGCACCGTCGAATCCAGTCTTGTGGATGACCTGTTAAAAGGTTTCGACGTAATGAACAAATTAAATCCCAAAGCCACCTCCACCAATATGAGTCAATTCCGGGACGCTTTTTTTGAGCGGTATGAAACCAGGGAACTACCGTTGCTCAAGGCGTTGGATACCGAAGCCGGCATCGGTTATCGGCAGAACGCCGGCGCGGGCGATATCGCCCCCCTGGTGGATGACCTGGCCGCGGGCGGCCCCCCCGGCCCCACCGGTTCCGAACTTCGCTGGAACCAGGTACAATCCTTCCTGTTAAGAAAGTACCAGGAAGCCCTGGTGGCCAAACAATATGAAGTGGAAATAACAGATAAAGAACTGGAACCCTTTGAATCCGACTGGAACGATCTTCCCGACAGCTTTTCCGCCATGGTACAGATCGTTGAAGATAAAAGCGAAACTTCCCCGAAGAAAAAAGTATTAACTTCCGGGTTTGGGGGGTCCAGTTCCGGTAACTTGCTGGGCCGCTTTTGTCATGCCGATCCCAAAACCGATGCCTTTGTCAAAGAAATCGCGCATGTAGAAAAAGACTTGAAACCGGGTGTGCTGCTGGCGGAAATTATCCATTTACCCGAGTCTCGGGTGGGAAACGTCCTGCTGCGTCCCGTACTGCGACAATATGAGATCCCTTACCTGGCTAAAGCCGCCGTGCCCGTCGAAGATCAAATAAAAGTGCAGGATTTAATGGTCTCGGTCAAACAAAACCGGGTAGTGCTGCGCTCGAAACGATTGAATAAAGAAGTGGTCCCTCGCTTGACCAACGCCCATAACTATTCCTTTAACGCTTTGCCGATTTACCAATTCCTGGCAGACCTCCAGACCCAGAGTTTAAGGGGAGGGCTCGGAATAAGCTGGGGCGCCCTGTCCGGCGAAAATAACTTCTTACCCCGCATGGTTTATCGGAACATCATCCTTTCCCCTGCCACATGGAATATCAAAGAAAAAGATATCGAAGAACTGGTTAAAATAAAAGACGATGAACAACTGGTGCAGCGCGTCCGGGAATGGCGTACAGAGAGGAATATGCCCGCTTATGTGGCGTTGTCCGACAGCGATAACCGCTTGTTCATCAACCTGGAAAACGCCCTCTGTATTAACACCCTCTTTTCCGTGACCAAAAACAGGTCCGGTTTCCAGTTGATCGAATTTTTGTTCGATCCGGCCAAAACAGTCGTAAAAAGTAAGGAAGGCGCTTTTACCAACGAGTTTATTTTCTCCTTTTACAAAGTAAAAGCAGCAGGGAAAGAGACAGGGCAACCAAACGAAAATAAAGATGTAAACAGAGCAGAGAAGGCATGAAAATGGAACAGCAAAATAGTAACAACAGTCATGAATCTGATGATAAACAGGCAAAGGGGCAAGACCTTCAGCGTACGTTTATAATCGGCGATGAATGGTTTTTTTACAAATTTTATACCGGACCCAAGACAGCAGATATCGTTTTGTCCCGGATGGTCAAACCCCTGGCCGAACAGTTACTGGCCGACGGGGATATTGATAAGTGGTTTTTTATCCGCTACTCCGATCCCCAACTCCATACCCGGGTCCGCTTCCATATCAAACATCCCCCGGCGCTGCTGAAGGTGGTCCAGGCAGTGAATTCTATAATAAAACCCTTTATCGAACAGGATTTGATCTGGAAAGTCATGGTGGATTCTTATCAGCGTGAAATCGAAAGATACGGCGTGCGGTCCATGGAACTGGCGGAAACCTTGTTCTTTTACGACAGTCAAATGGTGGTGGATATGCTGGATTTAATCGAAGGCGATGAAGGGGAACGAATCCGCTGGTTATTCGGTCTCAGGGCGGTGGATACCTTCCTGGAAGATTTTCACTATACCATGGGAGAAAAATTCGAACTGGTCACCCAACTGCGGGAAAGTTTCGGAAGGGAATTCGGTTTGAACCGGACCTTGAAAGACCAGTTAGAAAAAAAATTCCGTGACGACCGCACCGTGATAACCGATATCCTAAACCATACCAATGACCGGGAAAGCGAAATGTCACCCTTGTTCCAATTGCTCGACCGGAGGTCCGAAGGTTTTAAACCCATTGCCGGGGAAATCCGGAAATTGTACGATAATAAGAATCCTAATCCCTTTTTCCTGAATGACCTGATGGGCAGTTACAGCCACATGATGGTAAACCGTATCTTCAAATCCAAACAACGACTGCACGAATTAGTGATGTACGATTTCCTGCACAGGTATTATAAGTCCGAAATCGCCCGGCGAAAATACGCAAAAAAGTAAGCGTTGAGAAACAAAAAGAGAAAGACACTATTTGTTAATTTTAATTGCCGGGAGCTTGACAATTGCTCTATTATCGGGTATTATGCAATATCATAAATTAAAACTGACTTTTAGTCGCATGCCCATAAAAGTTATCAATGAGGCGAAAGGCTAAAGAGGTAAACAATGACTAAGAACGAACACGATCCCATAATAGAGCTTAAAATGACGCCGGGAGAAAAGTTGGAAATATCTGTTTTAGGCAATGCTGTTTATTATTTTTTCCACCGCGTTTTTATTATTACCGAGAAAAGAGGATATCGTTTGATTGCCATTCATAAGGGACAATTATTGATGGATGAAAAGTACAAGACCTCTAAAGGTGCGAAAATTGCTTTTTTAAAAATGTATTGGGCCCGGGCATTGCAGGAAGGTGTAAAACCCGCCTGGACTGATTTTTATACCCCGGATGAACGATGGATGCAGAAGAGGTTTAAATTCGCCTGAAGATCAAAAACCAAGGGAGACTATTTGTTAATTTCACAACCTATTGGTCTAAAAAAATGAAAAAAAGTAAAAAAATAGAAATTATCTCTTGTATTTTTCTTTCTCATAGGATATATTATAAGGGAAGAAAAATTGGATTGAAATGAAACAAAAAAAAGGATTAAATTTGTTTGTTTGCCAGTCTTTCGGTGAATGCATTCACTTTAATACAGGTTTAAATATAGAATCTAGAATAAGGAGTATAACATGAGTCCTAGAAAAGCAAAGAACGGTTCAGGGAACAAGGATAATAATTCCAGGGACAAACGTAAATCAAAGTTAAAAAAAGAAATCGGCGTCAAGATACGGCAGATCAGGAAAAGCGTTCATTATACCCAGGAGCAGATGGTCCAATATTTCGACTGCGGAAGGGCCAACTATTCACGTATCGAAAAAGGAGAAGTGTTTCCCAATCCTACGATGATGAAGGCATTACGTGAAGAGTTTGAGATTTCGCTGCACTGGCTGATTTGCACTGAAGGAGAAATGAAGGATCAAGATGAAGGGAAAAAACTCCTGACCATCAAGCCGCCGGCAGATCCCCAGGAAGCTGCGGAGATCGAGGAACTTTTATTCCATCTCGATAATGTCCCCCTGGTTAAGCACGCAGTTTTGGGCTTTTTCCTGGAATACAAGGGAAAGAACAGGGCGTTGATAGAACCCGTATTACAAAAGCTTAAAGAATTGAAAAAGGCTGAGGCGACCAACAACAAGAAAGAATAACCTTCATCGTTGATTATTGCAGGTTGATGCATTTCTTGAAATAATAACCAATGTCTTCATTTCCGTTTATCAAACAGATGGATGCAATGGACTGCGGCCCCACGTCGCTGGCCATGATCGCGAAGTATTACGGCAAAACCTTTACCGTACAGACGCTGCGTGAACGCAGTTATATTACCCGTGAAGGCGTGTCCATGCTGGGTACCAGCGACGCTGCCGAATCCATTGGCATGCGCACCATGGGTGTCCGTATCTCCTTCGATAAATTGGCCGAAGAAGCGACCCTCCCCTGTATCGCCCACTGGAAACAAAACCACTTTATCGTGGTCTACAAAATAAAAAATGACTTCGTCTATGTGGCTGACCCGGCCCATGGACTGGTGAAGTACACCCGCGAAGAATTTCTCTCCGGTTGGGCCAGTACCCGCAAAGACGACGTGGACCAGGGGCTATGCCTCCTGCTGGAACCTACCCCGGACTTTTACAAAGTAGACGACGAGAGCCTCAATAAATCCAGTTTCCGCTTTCTCTTTAACTACCTCAGACCCTATAAAAAATTTATTTTCCAACTCTTCCTGGGCATGCTGTTGGGCAGTATGCTGCAATTGATCTTCCCTTTCTTGACCCAATCCATCGTGGACTTCGGTATCAATAACCGGGATATCGGGTTTATCACGTTAATCTTAATCGCCCAGTTGACGCTTTTTGTCAGCCGCACCGCGGTGGAATTCATCCGCAGTTGGATACTGCTTCATATCAGCACCCGTATCAATATCTCATTGATTTCGGACTTCCTGATCAAACTGATGAAATTGCCCATCGGTTTTTTCGATACCAAGATGATCGGCGATATCATGCAGCGCATCGGCGACCATACCAGGATCGAGTCCTTTTTAACCACCTCCACTCTCAATATCCTTTTTTCCATGATAAACCTGGTAATCTTCGGTTTTGTCCTGGCCATCTACGATATGAGGATATTTACTATTTTTGTGGTAGGAAGCGCCCTTTACTTCATCTGGATCTACCTATTTATGAAGAAACGCCGTGAACTGGACTTCAAACGGTTCGCCCAATTGTCCGACAACCAGAGCAACCTGTTCCAACTTATCACCGGCATGCAGGAAATCAAACTCAACAACTGCGAGAAACAGAAACGGTGGGAATGGGAACGCATC
>JAUPLE010000263.1 GCA_030837085.1 Acidobacteriota bacterium
AGATTACCTCATTCAGATTGTTGGCCTGGGCAAAAGATGCATAATCGAATTTTGCAAGCCTGGAAATAACCTCCTGGTTATATGGCGTGGCTTCCGCGGTTTTTATCAGCAGTTCATATATTTTTTTCGCGTTTCTCATATTGTCTAAAGCGCTCTTTAAAATACCCTGCCATTCATTATAATCGCAGCCGTTAATACCGGACATCTCAACCTTATTCAAAAAGATCAGGATATCCGAATGTGATTTGAGAAAATATCCGCCGCCCATTTCGATATAAGTTTCTATCGAATTACCCCCTACGGCAATCCCTGTTTTAGGAGGTTGATAGCCATCGCCAGACCCATTACAAGCAATTAACCCATAAATATTTCCTGTAAACAAGATAAATGTTATCAGAACCACACATCCCTTTAGAAGCATTTTTGATGGTTTCATTGTATCCTCCTTTTAAGATCACTGGCTTTCAAAAACCAAAATATTTGTTTCATTTTAATTCCTTAAAAATTTATTTTTTTCAACTTTACCGATTGACATTTAAAGTAAACCGATATATAATGTCTACATGCTCAGTTGTGAATCGTTTTCTTTACGCCGGCTATATCCCGGCGATACCCGGCATGGAAAACAATTTTACTCTATCCCGATTTGGAAGTCAAGAGAAAGATGTAAACAAAAATATCCACAAGGGGAATACTCCCTTTTTCCCAAAAATGATCTCCCCTTTACTTCGGTTTACGGGATATCGATTCCTTCCCTGGTTTTTAATAGCGCAATGGATTCAGAGGTCACATTTGAAATAACCATATGTACCTCCTTTTTTCCAGCGGCGCATGAATTGGAAGCAATTCGTCTCCATTCCCCCTGGCTCTCAATTCATGCGGCGTTGGTTTCTTTTCAAAAACAACAGCCCACGGAACACACTGAAGACACAGAAAAAGGAAAAAAGCGGCATTACGTACAAAATAATGATTCACACTCACAATATACGCTCCCAGCGTCACAAAGGTTGAATATCCCTGGGATTTATCGTCCTCCAGGGCTCCAATTGATTACCATTTCAACCTTTGTGATGACTGGGGCTATATCTTCTGCCATGAAAAGGCCGCGGCGCGGCCGCCCTAAGAAGGCCCTAAAGGCCATAGCTCGGCGCACTTATTGGTGCGCCGTCTCTTGGCGTCTTGCGGCAACATTTTATTATAAAAAAAGAAGGAGAACCACCAATGCTTACAAAAAAATTCAGACTGGCCATCGATGTCAAGGCCAATATCCATGACAAAATCCCTATCAAATTAGTCGAAAGAATAGTTAAAGAAGTTGACCAGGGGAATAAATTCCCGCTCTACCAGCCAAGCACAGAAAAACACCAGGCTTTTATCGATTTCATTAAAAACAATGTAAAATTTCTTGAGCAATGTATTGCCTCGGACTTATGCTTCAAAATTAATCATGACGGCATCGAAGATGACCTGGATGAACTTCTGAAACCGGGACTTTTCGACAATGTCGCCCTGGATGCCGGCGAAGAGATGACTGTTGACCTGAAAGATTTTATTACCCTACTTTATGAAAAGATAGACTCCCGGGAGGCTGATGACAAAATCGATGAAGATGGCAATCCATTACCACAGAGAGTTAGTAAGAAACAGTCTTTGGAAGCGATAAAAAGGGAAATCGATAGACGGATTATCCAGGAGAGCCTGTTGGATTACAAAATAACAGGCGCGTCTCTCAAAGAGGTCAAAAACGTATCGCAGAAGGTCAAGTAAATAGGGGAAGCGAAAAATCATCTTGATAAAAACGACATTGTCCTGTATACTTCATATAAATAAGAGACCCTCAAAAAAAAACCTAACCCGTCGTCATCCTGGATTAACCATCAAAAAAAGGTAAATCCGGGATGACGGATGTTAAAGGTTAGCAAACGTAACAAGTCTCACAAGTGTTACAAGAGTAACAAGAGACACAAGTGTAACAAGTCTCCATTGCGCTATCGGGGGGGCAACACATGGTTAAATGCGTGTAACAACAAAAAGACATGTCCGTGGGACAGTTGAAATTCCTGGTAGCGAGCCCACCATGAACCCCATTCATTTCACCGTTGGAAAGATCGGCTACGGTGCGTTTGCTTAACTCAAGCTTTTTTTTGATGGTTCTTAATTTCATGGAATGTTTCCTCCTATTTATATTTTTTTTTGCATGCTATTTGAATGTATTAGTAAAAAGGTATAACAATAGCATTTCCAGTTGAAAATGTCAACTTTCATTTGGCATTTTCAGTCATTCTCATAATGGCTTTCAGACAGGCCAGAAAAAACAAATATCATCTTGAGGGGAAAAAATGGGACAGGAAAAAAAGGGGCAGGCAAGAAGCGCCTCTCTTGATAAAAATGGTATTGTCCTGTATACTTCGGGTGAGGACTATTACGAATGAGAAATATATACTTTTTTTCCGACGCCCACCTGAGTTTTAAAGAGGACGATTTCGAAATCGAAAAAAGAAAGAAACTGCTGGCGTTCCTGGATTATATCGAAAATGATGAAAATGCCGGGGCTCTATACATCGTGGGCGACCTTTTCGATTTCTGGTTTGAATGGTATCATGTAATTCCCAGGTATTGGTTCCCCATTTTATACCGGATCAGGCAGTTGATAGAATCCGGGGTCCAGGTGAACTTTATCACCGGCAACCATGATTTTTATACCGGGGCTTACCTGGAAAAAGAGATCGGCGTCAATTGCCATAAGGAATACTGCGAATTCGAAGCAGATGGTAAAGGGTTTTTCGTAGCCCACGGCGACGGTTATGCCCGGGAAGACCGGGGATACCGTTTTTTAAAAAAGATCATCCGCAATCGTTTTTCCATATTTTTGTATAAAACGTTTATCTCCGCCGACCTGGGGATGCAAATAGCCCGGTGGTTTTCCACTACCAGCCGGCGCCTGGTAAAGATTGAGAAACACGCCTGGGCCGGGGAATATCTTGAATTTGCCCGGGAGAAATTCGCCCAGGGATTCGATTATGTGGTGTTGGGGCATATCCATTTTCCCATGAGTGAGGAACAGGATGCGAAGGTATATGTTAACTGCGGCGATTGGATGGTTCATTTTTCCTATGCAAAATATGACGGCAATACACTCACGTTGGAAAAGTGGGGCAGTGAGACAAAAATAATCGAAAAAAACCTTTAATGGAAAGCTTTTGGAAGTCCAGAAACCTTTTCTCGAAAAGGTTTCTGGTGGCCGAAGACAATATTTGCCGACGGTTACCAGGTTTTCGAAGCGGTTGACTCATTTCGGTATTTATGGTATTTTTCATATATGGAAATAAATACTATATTAAATTATGTAATCCAGATAGCCGTGCTGCTTTTTGCCGTTTCGGTCCATGAGTCTGCCCACGGCTGGATGGCTGAGAAGTTTGGCGATCCCACCGCCAGGATGCAGGGAAGAATTACCTTGAATCCCATCGCCCATATCGATCCCATCGGTTCGATTATATTCCCCATTATTTTAGCGATAATGCATGCACCCGTTTTTGGCTGGGCTAAACCCGTCATCGTCAATCCTTATAACCTGAGGGACTACCGGCGGGCTAATAGATTTATCTCCGCGGCGGGGCCGGGGTCCAACATTATTACCGCCTCCGTAGGGGTTGGACTTTTTTTACTATTAAAACGTATCAACATAGGGATTTTGGCAAACTCCAGCGGCTTTGAAGTAGGAGGCTTAATCCTGCTTAACCTGATTATCATTAACTTATACCTGGCTATTTTTAACTTGATACCCATTCCCCCCCTGGACGGCAGCCACATCCTGGAAAGTTTACTTCACGGCGACGCCTTATACAATTATCAGAAATTAAAACCCTATGGCTTTATTATCTTGCTCCTGGTGATTTACACCGGTGTACTGAATATTATTGCCAGGCCGATATTGACATTTGTAGTTTCTATATTACTGAGAGGATAATGAAATGAGCAACGAACGAAAAATCGTTATGAGCGGCATGAGACCCACGGGAAAACTCCACCTTGGACATTACACGGGGGCCTTGAGAAATTGGGTCCCTTTCCAGGATCAATACCAATGTTTTTATTCCATTGTCGATTGGCATGCCCTCACTACCGACTACCAGAAACCCGGCGCTATAAAAGAAAATATAAGACAGGTCATGCTGGATTGGCTTAGCGCCGGCATTGACCCGGAGAAAAGCGCGGTCTTTGTGCAGTCCCGCGTAAAAGAGATTGCCGAGTTATACCTACTGCTTTCCATGGCTACCCCCCTGGGCTGGCTGGAACGGGTCCCGACCTTTAAAGAACAGCAGCAGCAATTAAAAGACAGGGATATCAATACCATCGGGTTCCTGGGCTATCCGCTGCTCCAGACCGTGGATATTGTCAGCGTAAAAGCCGATTTCGTGCCTGTCGGCGAAGACCAGGTCAGCCACCTGGAGTTGAGCCGCGAAATCGTACGGCGGTTTAATTTCCTTTACGGCGATTACTTCGCCGAACCCCAGGAACTCCTGACCCCCACACCCAAACTTCTCGGCCTGGACGGTCGTAAAATGAGCAAAAGCTATGATAATTCCATTCTCCTCTCCGACAGCGCCGAAGTCGTAGACCAAAAAATCCGGCCCATGAAAACCGATACCCGAAGACAACGCCGCACCGACCCCGGCGTACCCGAAGACTGCCCTGTGTTCAACATGCATAAATCCTTCTCCTCCGCCGAAGAAAGGGAAACCGTGGTCAACGGATGCACCACTGCTTCCATCGGCTGCCTGGACTGCAAAAAAATACTGATCAAAAATATGAACAATTTTCTCGAGCCCATCCGTGAAAGAAGACGACAATATGAAAACATTGCAGTGGATGAAATCCTGGAAGACGGTATTAAAAAAGCCCGCGAAAAGGCCGCCAAAACCGCCGCGGAAGTCAGGGACCTGATGAAAGTCTAATGGAAATCGATACCCAGGAAACCTATAACGTTCGCACCGGCGTTTTCGAAGGGCCGCTGGACCTCCTGCTGCATCTCATCAAAAAAAACAAAATGAATATCATGGATATCAAGATATCGGAAATCACTTCCGAATATCTGTATTATCTCCAGGATAGGACGCGGGTAAACCCATCGCGGGAAGGGGATTTCCTCATGACCGCCTCGACGCTGATCTATATCAAATCCAGGTCCCTGCTGCCCAAACCGGAAATCTTACAGGAAGAAGAATCGCCCGAAGACCGGTTGATCCACAGCCTCATCGAATACGATAAAATCCAGAAAATTTCCCAGATGCTGAAAGATATGGAAGAAGAAACCTTATTATTATGGAAACGCGAAGAGATAGTGGAAAAATTCGATACCAGGGAGTACAAACTGGAAGAGGTCTCTTCTTTCCAACTGGCGGAAGTCTTTTTAAATATCCTCAAACGAAAAGAAGGGGAAAATTTCCTCTATATTGATTCCAAAGAATATTCCATCGAAAAAAAATGGAATGAGATACTGGCCCTGATGGCGATTGACGGTTTCCTGGATTTCTTCCAATACGTGGCCACCTTGAAAACCATCCAAGATATACTGGTCAGTTTTTTTTGTATACTTGAAATGATCAAACGGAACGTCCTTATCGGCGTTCAGAAAAAATTATTCGGCCCCATCTCCCTGTGGAAAACCGATAAAGAAAAAGAAAAAAATGAGTAATGAACGACC
>JAUPLE010000264.1 GCA_030837085.1 Acidobacteriota bacterium
ATCCTCCTTGAGATAATTGCGGCCGCTTTTTTTTTTTACAGTTTAGTGAGCTAAATTTCCCAGAAGCGCAATGCCGCACTGCTGGAAAAAAAGGTAATAGAGCGGACCGGCCAGTTGGCGGCGTCGGAAAAAAGATACCGCACCCTGTTTGAAGAGTCCCGGGATATGATATTTACGACTACAAAGGAAGGGAAGTTTTCAGACATTAATCCCGCGGGAGTGGCGTTATTGGGATATGCTTCGCTAGAGGAAGCATTAAAAATTGATATCCGGACGGAATTCTGTTATTCGGGAAAAGACCAGGACGCGATTTATAAAGAAGTAAAAGCGAAAGGGTATTTAAAGAATTTTGAAATCGATGTCCGGCGAAAAGATGGGGAGAAAATAACCGTGATGATAACGGCCGTCCCGGTTCCCGGTGACGATATGACCGGGGATTTCCCGGCCATCCGCGGTACTATTCACGACATTACCGAGAAAAAAAAGCTGCAGCAGCAGTTGGAAAACGCGCAGAAAATGGAAGCCATCGGTACATTGGCCGGCGGCATTGCCCATGACTTTAACAATATCCTGGCAGTGATTATCGGTTATATTGAATTAGGTCTTGATGAGATACCGGGGGATACCCCGCTGCGGCGCAATATCGAACGGGTGCATATTGCGGCCGAACGTGCCAGGGAACTGGTTAGCCAGATACTTACTTTCAGCCGGCGCGGCCCGCAGGAACGAAAACCCATAAAAATCGCCAATATTATCATTGAGGCCCTTAAGCTGCTGCGTTCATCCTTGCCCACTACAATTGAAATCCGCCAGGATATCACCGCCGCATCCGGGGTGGCGCTGGCCAATGCTACCCAGGTCCAGCAGGTAATTATGAATCTATGCACGAACGCCGCCCATGCCATGCGGGAAAAGGGGGGGCTCCTGGAAGTCGAGTTACATGAAGTGTTCCTTGATGAAACTTCGGCAGCGGCTTACAATGGAATTGGTCCCGGCCCTTACCTGAAACTGTCGGTTAGCGATACAGGCCACGGCATTGAACCGGCAATTATGAAAAGGATATTCGAACCTTATTTTACTACAAAAAAACACGGCGAAGGCACGGGTATGGGCCTGGCGGTTACCCATGGAATCGTAAAAAGCCACGGCGGCGATGTGGCGGTCTACAGCGAACCGGGCAAGGGGACTACTTTCAATGTGCTGTTCCCCGTCGTTGAAGTAACCGTTGAGGCGGGGGCCAGGGAAATGGAAAAGCCCCCAATGGGAAACGGCCAACATATTCTTTTCGTCGATGATGAGAAATCGCTGGTGGATGTGGCGGAAAAGTTATTGAAAAAATTAAATTACCGCGTCACTGCCGGTGACAGCAGTCTCGAAGCGCTGGAATTATTCCGTGCGGAACCGGCTGGGTTCGACCTGGTGATTACAGACCTCACCATGCCCCATATGACGGGCGTCCAACTGACCCGCGAATTGAAACGTATTAAACCCGGTATCCCTATTATTTTATGCACCGGGTTCAGTGATGCCATTTCCGAGGATCAAATCCAGGCACTGGGGATTCGCAAACTGCTGTCGAAACCGGTCAATATCCTCAGCCTGGCCAAAGCGATACAGGAAGTCCTGGCCAATTGAAAGTACCCGCTTCAATGCAAGTAAACTTTAGCGCCCAGGGTCAGCGCAAATCCATCCAGGTTAATCCGGGCTTTCCGTAGATTTTCCCCGGGGCCCTGGTAATTGTTGCTCCCGATATAAAAACCAGCCGGGTAAGACTCTCCACCGGGACTAAAATTCAAATCTCCTTCATAACCAATATAATAATCCCTTTGCCAAAAGTAATGGTCATACGCGTAAGACCCTTTTCCCTTCATATTATTAAAATTGACAAACCGGTACCTGCCTTCGATGAAAAGTGCTATCTTTTTCGTCACAAAAAAATCGATCACTGTACCGATGTGGAATCCGAGAGATTTACTGCGAGCCACATCATATATAGTCACGTTTATTACATTACTATTCTCAAACTGCTGGTATCGCAAGAAGTTTTCATATTTCCCGAAATACATTCCGCCGCCCCCCGACAGCGAAATGTTCAAAAAAGGTGTATCCAGGATTTTATAATAAATGTTTAACAGGAGTGAAGCCGCTCTTAAGCGATGGATTTGCGAACCCTCGTTGTCGAACCGGTAATTTAACGGGTTTTCGATTTTCAAATCTTTCCCAAAAGACGATGATGTTTCAAAGCCCACGGAAAATTTTTTCCAGGTAATCCCTATCTCTCCGCCAAAGGATGGGGAAAAAGCAGAACCCCCGGTAGAACTGGGAGTGGGAAGATTTTTAAAGAACGGTTTATTAATTCCCATCATAACGTCAAAATCGCCGCCCTTTGCAAAAGTTACGCCGCCGTTGAGTTTTATATAAACGCCGCGCCGCTTCCTCTGGTAAAAGGCCTTTTTCATACCGGTTTTGGGGGCATAGGCCGTATAAGCTTCTTTTATTCCCGGCTTTTCCGTAACCTGGCGATCGTTTGTTTCTTCTTTGACGGCCACCGCGGTCGCGGTCTGGGCTGGGCCTGAGATTATTTTTAGCCAGGTCCCCACTCCCTGGGGAAATTGGAACCGGTAGTCCTGGATATGCATGCAGTAGAGAAGCGTATAAAAATTGAAATCGGTGAGCCCAGGGAATTGGGATGCGCTTATTTTCTCATTCTCGGTCAATGCTACCTTGCTGTAGAGCTTTTCCATTTCAAGGGCATTGGGACCTGTAAAAAGCGCTTTCTGTGTCTCCTGGGGTAGGAAAAAGCCAAACAAATAAAGGTAATTCAATTTTCCATCATCTTTGGTGGCCAGTTGGTAAAGAAATTCCATGGGGGATTTCTTACAGTCTTTTCCGGCCAGGCGGTTCCAGGTCTCTTCGGCCTCTGTGCCGCCCGGCAGGACCCAGTTTGCATTGTCTACGCGCAGCGAATTGGCCAAAATAAACATGCCCACCAGGAATTTTTTGTC
>JAUPLE010000265.1 GCA_030837085.1 Acidobacteriota bacterium
CTTTATTATAATTCGATTTAAACTAGAAGTCAATACTCTGACGAAATAAAAAACAAAATAATTCGACAATAGCACATCATATAAAGCGATGATAAAGTATATTCGATAATATTGATAGCTAACATCACAAAAATAGAGAAGAATGATTTTGATTCGGTTTTCAAGGATTACTCTTCTTTGCGCGATGAAGGCAATGGCAATAATTTTCTTTACTTTTTAAAATTATTGTGTATAATGATGATCTTGGTTTCTTTGCCAGTGAGGTAATCTAACATGGAAAACCCCATAGATAGTGATGATCTTAATAATCTAGGTCAGCGAGTCAGGAAAATACGAAAGACTATGTCCTTCACTCAGCGGGAGTTTGCCAAAAAGCTCAATATCTCCGGCAGTTTCTTATCGGAAATCGAAGCCGGAAAGGTAAAGCCGGGTTATGATTTTATTGTGAATATCGCCAAAGAATTCCGGGTGAACCTGTATTTCCTCCTTTTTGGCAAGGGCAATGAGTTACTGGACCCATTTGATGATTCCGTTGGGAACAGCGAGGACCCAAAGGGTCACATTGAAAATTTCAAACACATTTTGTGGTACGCGGAACGTTCGCCCATGTTGATGCATACGTTGTTTGGTTTCGCCGCCAGGTTCATTTATGAGAATAAAAGCTATATCGATATCGAAATCAAAAAATTTAAAAATAAATAAGGAGAAAAACCATGAAAAAAATATTTGTGATCTCAGCGCTTGTGTTAATGGTGTTCACTGGGCAGGTTCTTGCATTTGTTTACGCAAATCATTCCTGTGATGCTTATAACAATTGCCTTCCCCCCCCAGGGTTCAAAAATTTTACCAGCCCCACCATAGGTCAATTGATCATCGAAGGGGCAGGCTATTTCCTGGCATCTCATTATGAAATGCTGAGGTTTTTGTATAAAACAGAATTATCCGAAGTGAACGGGGTAAATTACCTGGAATTGCAGGAAATTCTAAACAGTGCTATTACCAACATGGAGAGCGCCAGCGGTACATATAAGAACCTTATACAGCTAGCCAGGGAAACGCCTTATGACCCGACGGTTATATATAATTTAATGAAATTCGATTACCCGGGGTTTATGAAAAAGAAAAGTCTGACCAGCGATGTATTTTTTAAGGTACAGGGCTTCCTGGCGAAAGGAAATGTCACCGGCGCCTATATCAGCATGAAAGCGTCTAAGGACGCCATTATCACCCAATTATATACGATCAAAGCAAGCCTGGATGCCAATATCTTCCCGGACATAAACCAAATTTACCGGGCAAACCAGGCTTACCATGACACAATGTTGTTCGGCCAGTATATAGCCGATGTTTTCAATAACCTATAGTTAAGCGAAATTTGAATGGAGGAGGTATAGTATGAAACCGAGTAAATCTTCATTTTACCTGGATTTTAAAGAACTCACATGCACACGAAACCTGGTTATAATAGCCATTCTATACGGTCTGTTATTAGGATTGGCCCAGATTAAAATCAGTGAAGACAAAGTGGTATTAAAAGAACTTGAAATCACCAACAGACTTGAAAAATTGAAAGCTGAGCAATTTAATGAGTACGTTCCCTACTCAGTATATGGCATTCGGTTATTTACTATGCCTTCTCCTATGAATTTTCTATCTATCTATAAAGTCAACAATGGCTTAATTGCCGCTGTGGACTCAGGAACAGCTTTAAAAATATACGAAACAAAAAAGGAATATAATATACTCCCTGATCCATCGGACTGGTTAGTGAATTTTACCGGGATGCTGCTTGTTTGCGGTTACTTGCTGGTTATGCTGCTGGGATATGAGACTTTTAATGATGTAAAGGAGTTAAGGTCTTTCTGTACTATAAAGAACTATGGCCAGGTTTTTGCCACGCGCATTTACTCAAGAGTGATTTTCATTACGGCTGTTCTCATAGGCCTGGCATTAAGTGTTTATTTATTGGCCTGGGTCAATGGCTTAAGCATCCCAGGTTTTTATTTCTTGATTTATTGGGGGTTGGCCATACTTGTCATTAATTTTCCCCTTTTCCTGGGTACTGTTTCCGGGGCGTTAAAAACCCGGCTAAAACGAATAGCTTGCTTCATATGCTTATTTTTAAGTGTGACTCTTCTTTCGTTATTTATCATCGTCAAACTGGTGAAAGGCTTTTCCAATAATATCTCAGAGCCTCAAACCGAGTATGATAAAGTGAAAATCCTAATGGCTTTTGAGAAAAGTGGGGTACAGAAATTTGATAATGTAAGAAGCGGTGACGAGGTTAATAAGTTTATGCAGTCTTATCTTGACAATCAATTGGTAATTCTTGAAGATATAGAGCGCAAACACAAACAAGACATCGTTGACAGGGTAGACCTATTTAAAACCCTGTCATGCTTAGTACCATCGACATTTTTTCTGACCACAGTCAATGAACTTTGTGGGAATGGCTATGATACTTACTTTGGCTTCTATGGCTTAACAGAAGAAATGAAAAGAGGTTTCATCAAATTCTTTTTTGAGAAGGAGTATTTTTCGGCGCACGTGTCAGGCAAAGTCGATTCGTTTATCAAGGGCGACGAGAATATTTATCTCTGCAGGAGCAGCCTGCCCTCAAACCTCTGGGCCGGTATCATTTTAACTCTTCTCTACAGCGCCGGATTAATCGCCTTAACCCATTATTTTACCTACCGGAAAATTTTCCCGGTCAAACAAAAATTAGAAGACGAAGACGACGTCCATACGTTTATCAGGCAAGGCGAACCCAACACCTTCTTTACCAATTCCGAATTAGTTAAAGCCAAATTTTATAACCATTTCTCTGGCAAAGAAAATCTAAATGGGGATATCGGCTTTATCCCGGATGGCGATTTGGACAATATTGAAAAAGTACCTTTCTTCTACTTAGGACCTGTTTCCTGTTTCAAACATATTAGCTCCACCAGCCTGCACATGTTTTTTTTCGGTGAAAAACCCGATCAAAATATGGAAAAATGGGAAGTCCTGCTTAAATATGCCCTTACAAATCGAGTCGTTATATTTGACGGATTCATGGAGTCCGTGGACCCCCGGAGATTAACGGACGCTAAAAAACAATTGCATGAGCAAGAAGTCTATGGCCTGATCATTACCTCGGACTATTATTTTGCCCTTGAGTTTGTTGATGACCCACGGAATTTGAAATTCAAACCGAACGACCCCCTCGGGGAATTCCTGGAAACCCGGTTGAAAGAAAAGAATAAATAACCGGTAAATAATGGTGAATAAAATGAAAAAAAACAGCCAGGAGAACCCGGAATTAATCGCCTTTGGAAAACGATTGAGAGAAATCAGGAAGACCCTGGACAGCCAACAAAAAGACTTTGCCGAAGAACTCGAAATCTCCGGCAGTTTCCTATCGGAAGTCGAAAAAGGCAAGGCCAAACCCGGCTATGATTTCCTCAAAAACCTGATTGTCAAATTTGACATTAATCCCATGTATCTTTTCAAGGGAGAGAGTCCGATGTTTACCAGGGACATCCAGGAACCGGAACCCACCGGGTTAAGGATAGAGATCACGGATAACAAAGACATTTTCGAGGAAATGTTCTGGTACTTTAAGCATGTTCCGGCAATTAAATATTCGATCTTTGAGTATTTCAAAAATTACCTTTTCGAGCACAAAGAGATGATCAACTATGAGTTGAAGAAAAGCAAACAGA